>JAVCDD010000298.1 GCA_030765125.1 Candidatus Hatepunaea meridiana | reverse complement strand
TAGTGTCTGAACGAAAACCCTCATTTTTCTGAATATTAACCCTCTTTTGTCATTCCCGCGAAGGCGGGAATCCAGGAGAAACAATAGGTTATCTGGATTCCCGCCTTCGCGGGAATGACAAAAGAAGGGTTTTCGGTCAGACACTATATATTACATCTTGTCGATCTTGTTGGGTTTTCAGTGTGTTCGCGGGAACGATCTCATGTTCTATCTTTGGAGGTTTATCAAACTCATCCTTGATAATTCTGGTTACTAAAGGACAAATAAATGATTCTTGCGCAGTATCTTCGACAAAATAAAGAATTCTGAATACATTCTCACCCTCCAAAACTTCTCCTCAAAATCAGATTATCAAGGTTTTCACGTATTTCCCAGTTTTTATACATTTCCCCAAGAGATACAAAAGGCTTTATATTGGTACGGCTATTATCTTTCCTGCATACAAATAAATATTCATTCTCAAAGTATTTGGGGAAAACTGTTGAGTGTGTTGTAATTATTATCTGTCGTTTACCATAATGCACAGCGTTATTAATAATATCAGAAATCTGTGATAACCTAACCGGATGCACACCATTTTCAGGTTCCTCAATTGCGATAAGGGTTGAGTTATTTTCCGACCTTAATGCAGCAATAAGTCCAAGTACTCGCAATGTTCCATCAGACGTCAAACGTGAAGAATATCCGATGCCGTCTTCATCTATTTCTATTGATAAGTATGCAGGTTTTGGTCGCTTTATCCGAATGCATGGATTATGCGGTAAAATGGTTTTTAATACTCTGACTACATTGTCATAAGCGTTATAATTCCTATCCTTAAGAACATTCAGAAAAGGTGCAATATCGCTTCCATCGGATGAAAGGTATCGAATATCTCTGAGTGGAAAATCCTTACGCATAGCATCCGGACTTATGCGGTATGTACGCCACTTTTCGACCTCAAGTCTGAAAGCGTAAGCAGAAGGATATATTGCGCCGCTTTCTGCAAGCCCTATCCTTGTGGATGATGGCAAATAGTCACTTTCCAGATGATTGTTATGGTTTTCTTCTGATCCATAAGTATCTTTATCACGAACCTTTGAAATTAGATTGTTTTGATCAACTTTTAATTCACCGTTTTTCTTTAACGCTAATAATTCATCACTTAGTACTTTAATATAACCGGATTCGGGCGTTGCGCAGATTTTCAAATTGTAACGTAAATATTTCTCAATCCTTTTGTTAATTGTTGATCCACTATTAATTAACTCCTTTACAGTGTTAATTGACGCTTCGGATAATTCAATATCAACCTCAAAGGTAAACACCATTTTTTCTTTCTTCAGATTCTCATTAAACCCTCCATTACCATAATAAAAGCTCTCAAAAGTATCCCCTCGATGATCCTTGAAAGCATCAACGATATTCTTAGAGGTGCAAAGATCTGACAGCAGATGAATAGCGTCAATCAGATTACTCTTCCCGCTGCCGTTCGGTCCGAAGATCACGCTCAGTGGCTGGAGTTCAACCTCGAAACCTTTGAATGATTTATAACCGTCTATGTATAGGCGTTTTATCATTAAATTATCTGTCTTTGAGACTCGCTGTAAAGTTGTGAATTAACGCAGATAATGCTGTGCATCGCCAGGGTCATCGGGGCGGATGCGGGGAGCATTATCTCGCGGTGTTCTATTTGATTTGACATTAAAATCCGTTAATTATCAGGGAGAGACGACGTTCCTGTCGCCCACTATCACAACAACAATATATAAAGTTTTCCATAATGTTTGTTAAATAAGTATTGTTGGATCAAGTTTAATTTTAACAAAATCATAAATTCGTTTAGCTTTTGAAAATGCATCCTTTGCTTTGTTTAACGGGATTGGAATCCAATTATCAGGGTAGCGTATTTCTACTGCATAAAAGGATATCTTATCTCCAATTTCTTCGAGTGATGTAAACTCAGGATCCAATTCAGCGCACAGATCAACCAGTCTTGTTAAATCGTGAGTTCTTTCAATATGTTTTCCATGTGCAATCAAATAAGCCTTAAGAGCCTTCTCTGCCAATTGTTGGGAGTGAAAACATATCGCTGAGGTTGCCCTTTTTTCGTGGGTCAGAAGAGTATTTACAGTCATTAAATCTTCATCAGCACGGTCAAACCAAGCCTGAACCTCTTTGTTAATTCCTTCATCCATAAACGACTACACCGTTTTCGCTGATTTCGCGAGCAAGAGTATTCGCGATGTGTTTTTTTAGCTCCAACTCTTCACTGGACATTATGAACAGATCGAGAGAGAAAGTACGCGGTCTGAAGATTCGCCTGATTTCCATCTGCAATGTTTCCTTGGACTTCAATCCATCGTAGATCACCAGCAAGTCCACGTCGCTGTCTTCCCGATGATCACCCCTCGCTCGAGATCCGAACAGGTATATCTTCGTAGGTTGAACGGCTTCGACTATACGACGGGCGATGTCATGTTCACGTGCTGCAATTTTTTTAGAATCTGTGTTCATTCTTGTTATTATTTTCTCCCCGTTGCCAGTGTCATCAGGGCGGATGCGGGGAATATGTCTCGTTGTGTCAATGATTCATTCTGATACTACGTCAATTCACTGCTCGTACCAAATCTGATCGCTCTGTTCTTTGCTCGATGGAAAGGAACAATACTACACTTTGTAACGAAATCATGAATCTGATTCTTATAGCGAGGTTGAATTGCATACATCACCATATCAAATATATCTTTCACTATTTTTCTTGATCTAACAACATGCTCGGGTTTTACATAAAAAGGCGAGTCCGGAAAATCTTGTTCTTTCGAATTATTAAAATAGTCTGATTCAACAAACCATGAAGTGCCATCTTCAACCACAACAAAAGCTTTTGTGGAGTCATTAATTTTGGAATGCATTATAATATTCCTAAAAGCTCTCAAATCTCTAAAATCAACTTGGTGTTCGTTAAATTTGTAAAGTTTTCTATCAAATCCAATCAGTAGATCAGGCATTAATAATAGTTTTAATTCTATATTTATTTCCCTCTCAATATCAACGATTTCGGTACCAATTTTTTCTTTCATCATTCCAAAATATAATAGATTAACAAATCCTTCAAGTGCCATGAAGTAATACATTATTGAAGAGATAGGTAATGCTCCCGTTATTGCAAACAACTTATTGTATTCTTTGAATTCCTTTGAGTCAATTGCAAAGCTACCCGATTTAAAAGTTTTTAATTTTTCATGAATAGGCGATTCTATTTTTTCTATTAGACCCATCATAAATTCCGCTTTCGTGTAATTCATTAAGTAAACATTAAAAACAGAATAGAAATTATTGTCAGTATTTTCAATCGAGTTTTTCTTTGAAAAAACACTTCCCTTGATTCGTTTGATCTCCTTTAACAGATCATTTTTAAACTTATTAAACTCATTTTTTTTACAATCTGCTTCAGATGGAATCTTAAAAAAACTAACTCCGTAGGCAAAGTCTACTTGAATCGCCACCTTCGCTCCTGATGGGAGTGTTATACAGTGAACCCTTCCAATTGGTTGATTCTTTTCGAAACATGGAAGTCCGAGATCGTAATTTTCCTTAAGAACACGATGTATTAGCAATGGTGGATACTTAGAAAGGGGTTTATCTCCTGTACCAAAGAGACCTGCATCTTCAGGAATATAACGTAAAAGACCTTCTGCATCAAGTAGCTGCGCGTCTTCAGGAATAGAACGTAAAAGACCTTCTGCACCGATCTCCAGCTCCCATTGAGGACATTCTGGGTAACGACGATTGAAGGGTATAAAATCTGCTTTACTCATATTTAACTCAAGTGATAATATTCCTTTTTCATGACTATCCCATCCAACACCGGCAATGGATCGCCAAATCTAACCCCCAACAGAATCCACCCCTCAACAACTTCCTCCAACTCATCCCGGCACTCCTCCAGTGTCAGACCATTCGCCCAGCATCCGGACAGGTCGGGGATTTCACCATATTAAGGGTTAGGGTCGTCAATGATCTCGTATTTTGCACGCTTCATAGCCGCTTTGATGTAATCGGTAAACATAGATCACCATTTGTAATAAAGGTATTTAATACCATAAGTTGCAAGCAAGATGGATTTACTACCATAAAGAATCCCACTTTTTCTCTGATATACCAGCGCGTTTAAGTATCTCTTTAAGTAAACCCACTGGTATGTCTCCTTGGTGAGGATTTGGTATTTGTAATCTTTGCGTATCACGCAGAAAATAGATATGATTACTTCATTGATATAGACCCTGAAATCCAAACTTCGAACGGTGTCGGATTAAGATACGACAACTAATCAGCTTCAAGTTTGATATGTTTAACAGCATATGTAGAAAAAGCATAACTATTTCAATTTGAATAGTGTTTATTCATTATATTATCATAAAACTAACGTCTAATGTTTGGAGTCAAATACTTTAATAAACTATTTGCATCAAATGCATTAGGATTATCATCAGGTTTATCACCCTGAAACATTTTTATAATAGCTGATTTTCTATACTTACTATAAGGTATTGATTGTCCAGGCGAGTAGGTCCCAGAGGTTGTTCCTGTTCCATGTATATAGTCACCACTATTATAAGCCTGTATAGTTGTAGTTGAATGATAATGACCAGGGAGTTCAATAGAGCCTTTAGTTACATTCAAATTTGATGCTAATATAATAAAATAGTCGTAACCATTGAATTTTGTAAGTTCAGCACACCTAAATAATAGATATATTTCGACAGTTCCACTTCCTATGAAGCCATTTCCTGCGAATTGCACGCGGAACTCATTATCATCGAGTTGAAATTCAGAATATCCACCTCTAATGCCGGTTGTTTGATACGGAGTGGCACATCCAACTATTAAAATGGTAACTAAACTCATTAATAAAAATACTTTTCTCTTCATTTGTCCCTCGCTGTATTTCATCGTGAAGTGGATTTGTATAACCACACACATCCAAAACCAGTTTTCTCACTGAGGATTTAGACCGCAATAATCCTCTATTTAACTTTCCTCAAAATTCCGTTCTATGATCCCAGCCGTATTACACTCATGATTGCACTCCAGTTTAGGAATCGGCAAACGATGCTGAAACGAAATCCGCAGCCAATCTTCAATAGCAGACTCCAAGTCGTCAAGGCATTCCTCAAGGGTGGGTGCGTTCCCCCAAGCGCCTTCAATTTCAGGAACCCAGCCAAAGAATGTCCCATCGTCATCTAATATTTTATAGCGTGCTTTTTTCATCGCCGCTTTGATATAATCAGTAAGCATCATGCCACCTCCACAGCGACATATCCTGCCTCGGATACCGGTTCAGGTATGAGCATTCCATCCTCTCGCATCCCCTTGAGGTGCAAGTCAATGGCAGCTTCCAAATTCCTCTTGACCTCCGCGCGCGTCATTCCTGTGGCAACACAACCGGGCAGGTCAGGGGAATAGGCGGCAAAGTTGTGCTCTGACTTCTCTATGACGATCAAGTATTTATACATCTCAATCCCGAATCCTGATTTGTGCTTGTTTAAGAATGCTGTTTAAGGTTCCTCTGGGCAGGTCGTCGTTCAGATGCCCCGCGATGGTAACACGACCTGGTTTCTCCGGATGTTTGAACTGCCGATGACTGCCGCGAGTAACCACCAAATACCAACCATCGTCTATCAACAACCTTATTGTATTGCGGATTTTCAATTTATTTGGTCAACTTCTACTGTTTCAATTGTTAGGATCGGGGTCAAATCCAATCCGTCTAACATCGGTATTTTATGTTTTAGTCTTAAGCCGAGGATGATCCACCCCTCAACCACCTCTTCCAACTCATCCCGGCACCCCTCCAGCGTCGCACCATTCGCCCAGCAGCCGGACAGGTCAGGGATTTCGCCATAGTAAGGGTTATTGTCGTCAATGATCTCGTATTTTGCACGCTTCATCGCCGCTTTGATGTAATCGGTAAGCATTTCATCCCCTTAAACGGGCTCGATAAATCGGCCCCTACGCGTATTCATCCTGACATTTCCTGTAAGGTGGCGGACAGGAATGTCCGCCCTCCCCGGTTACGGTCTATGTATCCCCCTCTCATCCATCCTTTCCTGACTATCCCTGACGGGCCAGGTATCTTCAAGCAACGGCTGCTGTTTGTTGTATGGATAATCCTTACGCAGCGGGAATCCTTTGAATTCTTCGTATAAGAGGATTCGCTTGAGGTTTGGGTGTCCGGTGAATTTTATGCCGTACATATCCCATACCTCGCGCTCCATTGGGTTAGCGACCATCCACAGCAACGCAGAACTGGGCACCTGTTGGTCTTCCTTTACGCCGACCTTGATGCGCAGACGGTGGTTGTGCTCGGTTGAATATAAATGGTATACTACGTCGAAACGAGGCTTGCGTTCGAGCCAATCGACAGCCGTAATGTCCATAAACAAGTCAAATCCGAATTCCGGCGTGTCCTTCATAACCTTAAGGAATTCCTCTAACTGTTCGACCGGCACGTTCGCTGCGGCTTGTCCCTTGTCGACCAGGCATTCGAGACCGGCTTCGGGGAAGCGCTCTATAATATGATTAATTAATTCTTCAGACGTCACGATTTTTACTCTTCCAAAATAGTTCCTGTTTCTGGTTCTGAATCTTATCCTGCAGCTTCATCAGACCATCGATTACAGTTTCCGGTCGCGGCGGGCAGCCTGGTAAGTATATATCAACCGGCACAATCCTGTCAATTCCCTGAACAACAGCATAGTTATCATAAGGACCGCCTACCGAAGCGCATGCTCCAAAGGATATGCACCACTTCGGCTCTGCCATCTGCTCCCATATCCTGAGCAAAACCGGCGAGAGCTTATGATTTAACGTGCCGACCATCATCAGAACGTCAGCTTGACGCGGGCTGAAGCGCGGCAGACCGGCGCCGAAGCGGTCAATATCGTAATGTGCTGTGGCTACGGACATATATTCCATCCCGCAGCAAGCCGTTACGAACGGATACATAAAGATTGAATACTTTCTACCCCACCCTAACACTCGATCAAGAGCGTTCTGGTATGGTGGTTTTTCCTTGATCTGCCATCTCATTTCCATCCTAACACCCCACGTTTGATGATATAAAACCAACCGAACATCAGGATAAAGACGAAGACGAACATTTCGACCAGCCCTAACATCCCGAGCTGTTTGAACTGCACCGCCCAGGGATACATAAAGGCGATCTCAATGTCGAATACGACGAATAGAATGGCAACGAGGTAAAAATGAACCGGAAAACGAGCGCGAGCATCACCCTGAGTAGGCGGATTGCCTGTTTCAAACGGTTCTTCCTTGGCAGGATTGGTTCGTTTCGGTCCCAGGAAGATGACCATAGCCATCATCAGACCCGTCAACCCCAGAGCCACAAACATAAAGATAAGTACTGGTATGTAGTTGGACATTGTTTGTATTGTTTTAAATATTTCTGTATAAGTAACGTAATTTAATAAAAGAGAATACTAACTGCAATGATGTTAGGGATAAAGATAGGGATTGGGATGATAATTCGGTAGTCTTTGGTCTTTAGTCTTTTGTCTTTTGGGTTTAGTAGGTTTAATGATTTGTGTAGCTATTTTCTGATAATAATGTTATATCGTAATAATCTCGCGTAGGAGCCAATTTATTGAGCCCCGTTTACCTAACACCGAAAAATGGGCGTGATAAATCAGCCCCTACGCGTCATGGTACGTTTGGTTTTGTCGGACAGGAGTGTCCAACCTACTTACAACGCCCACCGCCTAAAGCCAAACGACATCAGCGAAAACGCTAATACATAACAAACCAGCCCAAACCCAAGAACCGATGCAAACCCGTAAGCCATAGCAATCGTTACTGCCAATGAGGATGCGACTACGCTTGCTGCGCCGTTGAGCGCCCAGCACCAGGCGACGTTGCTACTGCCGTATTTACCGACGACGCTTATTCCGGCAGGCAGTGGGATGCCCATTGCTATTCCCTGGGGGATAATCATTACTGCCGCTATCAACGCTTTAACAATTATCGGCAGGTGTATCAGCTTGTGTATTATTAGACTGCCGAGGAATACTTGAAACAATAGCGTCAATCCGATGACAGCAAATGCTATCCTTAACAGGCGTTTCCTCGATTCAGGTGGAGTCCTGCCCCATAACATACTGCCCAGACCGCTGGAGATCAGGAGTCCGGCAACAACACCGCTGGCTGCATAAGCGGGATGCTCCAGTAACAACACGAATCGCTGCAGCAGCGCAATCTCTATCATAATATACGCCAATCCGATTCCAATAAAATACAGCAAGAGCTCCCACCGCCCCGGAAACTTATCGACAACTCCACTTTTTAAGATCACAGGTAAAATAAGCACAATCAGAGTAGCAATTACAGAAAGGATGAGCACTACCAACAGTGTATAAGTCGCGTAATAGTTAAACATCTGCCCTTCGCGGATTTCAAAGACACGCAGGAAGTCCTTCATTTTCAGCATATTGAAGAAGAACGGGCGGTCATCATCGGGCGGGGATACATCGAAAGGATACTTGTCGTAGAACTTGGATCTGTCATCTACTTCAACAATCAAGTGAAAAATCTTGTCCGGTCGTTCGTCAGGTGAATAGACCAATTCAAAACCAAGGTCATTCAGGTCGTCTTTGAATAGAGCTATTTCCTCATTAGAAAATGGTGAGCGCTTGAAAAGCAACGTAGACAGACTCTCATATTTACCGATCAGGATACATTCTTCAGGTGATTCGATTCCCATCCTATCGGCGGTTTCCAGAAACAGGGAAACCAGACGGATTGCCTGGCGGGGAGGGTAGAAGAAAAAACGGGTGAAGCTTAAGACGCCATCCGGTTTCAGAGCGTTGAGATAATCCTCGAAAGCCTCAATTGTATAAAGAGTGTTCTCGCTTAGGCTGTATGCTCCGGCGGTTGTTGCCGCCCAGGTGTCGATCATTGCCACCTGCAACAGGTCGTAACTTTGCGGATGGCGTCGTGCAAATGCACGTCCCTCAGCTACAATGCCCTTGACCTTCGGATGACGATAGAGGTTGCCGGTAAATTTAGCAAGCGGACCGTTCATAGCGTCGAAAATCAATGGGTTGATGTCTACGGCGTCAATGTGTTTTGCATCAAACAGCAAGCCTGTTAGAACGTCCCGACCGCCGCCGCTGCCGATGATGAGCGTTTGACCGTCTCCCCGCATTCGATGTCCAAGTGAAGTCAGATCATATTTGAGGTATTTTATCGGTTCGAGGTCTTTACCATTGAACGGTGGAACCGGCGTCGAAGCGCCGTCATCAATCATAATACTGAGGTGTTCCATTTCAGGGAATGGATAGTTTGGCGATGGACACCAGGTTTGAGCTGTCTCTGTGCCGGGGCGGAATGGAATAGCCATAATGCGTGAAAATGAGTTCCACTTGTTGTAAAGCACGTTCAGTTCTTTGAGTTCCTGACCTTTAGTATAGACAATGCGCAGCCAGCCGATATAGGGATTCGAAATAGCGAGAATCAAAGCAATGAATAGGGAGACAGTATACCTGTTTATCCAGTTGAGTTTTCTGCGAGGTTTATTTTTCGATGAAGAAACAGGTATACTATCCCAGGAAAAAAGAACAGCCGCCAGAAAAGCTGCGACCATAATATACAATCCGGCAGACTCACCACCTGCATAATCCATCAAGAGCAGCATCATCACCGCTCCCAGTCCGGCGCCAATCAGATCCCAGGCATAAAGCCCGCCAATTTGTTTTGGCATTGAGGCAAACAGACCACTGAAGACTAATCCTGCGAAGTAGAAGGGGATCGCTGAAAGGAAATAGATAATCGATAATTTCCATCCAACCTGATCGGGGGGCAGGTAAGCGTTCACCGGAATCCTGAAGACGATCCATAGAACGACAAAGATGGAAACGGCATAGGCAGCGCTCCAGCGGCTTGCCCATAAGGCAACAGAATTTTGATGGAATTTGCCGGGATAAAGATGCACCGTCAATCCGGCGGCTGCTAATCCCAGCATAGCCACTGAAATTGCCATAAAGGCAAAATGGTAGAACAACGTAGCCGAGTAAACCCTTATCAAAGTGAGTTCAAAAAGCAGGAGGGAAAAACTAAGGATGAATATGGCTGAATAAATGCGTCGTAGATTCATAATAATGATTATCAATTGTTGATTCTTACTTTCACACTTCTGAAAGATAATTATAGTTTACATCTTTCACAAGACTTATGATTGCAAACAACATAGGAAATATTGTATATTGAGTAAAAAGAAATGTTGGGGCAGGCAGACAAGAATGTCTACCCTGCCCGATTAACAATTATAAGGTGGCGGATAGGAATGTCCGTCCTCCCCAGTTATCGTTAGAATCGTTTCATATTTGGTACTACAAATGACTACTAATAAAGACATTCCGTTACTCAAAACTATTGATGAGATTATAGGTAGGGCTCGGGAAATAAACAGCACGAATGAACCTTACCGAGTGGCGGTTGCGGCGGCTCACGATGATGCCGTTATAGATGCGGTTATATCCGCTCAAGATGAAGGAATCGCTGAAGCTATCCTGTTCGGTTATCCGAAGCGTATTATTCCAATGTTAGAAGAGCGCGGGCGTCGCGCTGGTGAATTTAAAATCATCGGTACTGAAAGCGATGAGGAAACGGCTGAAAGAGTCGCTGAAACCGTTGCCGGCGGTCACGCTGATCTCATCCTTAAAGGTATAATCAGTACCGGCAAGTTGCTAAGGAGCGTTCTAAGGCAGAAGTACGGACTGCGCCGAAAAGGACTGCTTTCGCACACGGCAATCCTTGCTGTCAAGCGTTATCCAAAATTGCTTGCCGTAACCGATGGTGGGATGGTTATTAAACCGACGTTCGGACAGAAGGTCGAGATTATCCGCAATTCGGTAATGGTCGGTTGGGCGTTGGGAATCAAGATTCCCAAGGTTGCTGTTCTGGCAACGATTGACCAGATAATCGAGGATTTTCCGGAAACATTTGAAGCTGCAGCGCTTTCCAAAATGGCGCAACGTGACCAGATTAAGTCGTGTGAGATCGACGGTCCGATGAGCTTTGATACTGCTGTATGGAAACCTTCCGTCGAATACCGAAAGATCATCAGTCCCGTAGCAGGTGAGGCTGATATTGTCCTTGCCGATGGTATTGAAGCAGGCAATATACTTGCCAAATCACTGGTTCAGTTTGCAGATGCATCGTTTGCAGGCGTCATCGTAGGCGCCAAGGTACCGATTAGTTTAGTATCGCGCTCCGATAGCGCTTTCAACAAGATGGCTTCGGTTGCATTGGCGGTGGTGGTTTCGCATTATTTAAAGACGAGGAAATCAAATTGAAGTGGAAATATAAAGTTGACAAGAAATTCACATCTTTAGATGAAGTATACGCTGTAGCTGAGGAACTGGCACATGAAAACGGACCTTATCGTGTTGCGGTTGCAGGTGGAAGCGATTTAATAATATTAGACGGTCTGAATCTTGGTCGTGAGCGCGGGCTTGTAGAACCGATTCTTGTCGGACACCAGAAATATATTCACGAATCGCTGGATAAGCTCGGATTTCAGCGCCGTGACTGGATGATTTATTCGGAGAAGGAATCGCATAATATGGCGCAAAAAGCTGCCCAACTGGTTACATCCGGTATGGCTGATATCCTGATGAGGGGTAAGCTGTTAGCGCGCGAGTTCTTCCAGGCGCTACTGGATCCCAAGCTTAAATTGCGTGGATATGGCGCTTTCTGGAGTAATATCGTCGTCTTTGAACTTGAGAACAAAGACAATCTTCTCTTTCTCTCCGATCCAGCCTTGGTTACTCATAGTGATATACAGGGACGTCTAAAAATAATTGAAAACGTAACCGAATTGGCTGCTTTTCTTGGGAATAAGGAGCCAAAAGTAGCGCTTCTGGCTGCTGTTGAATCAGTAACCCCAGGTATGCCTGTTTCGCTTGAAGAAGCTGCCATTTCCAAGATGAGCGAACGCGGGCAATTCCCCAGCGGTATAGAGGTTGACGGACCACTTTCGCTCGATCTGGCAGTTAATCCCGAATCAGTGAAGAAGAAGGGTCTCAAGAGTCCAGTCGCTGGCAAAGCCGATATACTGGTGGTCAATAATATTCACATCGGTAACGTGCTGTTTAAATCGCTGGTAACATTATGCGGCGCAAAATCCGCCAGCACTATAGTCGGACCGGATTTCCCGATAGTGCTGACTTCGAGGATTGAGAAGCCTGAAAATATCTTGTATTCACTGGCGCTCTCGATTATGATGGTGGGGCAGAAGGAGTGAGGGGGGAAGGCTTTGGTCTTTTGACTTTAGTCTTTTGGCTTTGAACTTTAGGCTTTATAGACTGTTTGGCAATTCCTCTGTGCCCTCAGCGCCCTCTGTGGTAAAAAGGAGTTAGAATTAGCTTGTCAGGTTCACAACTGAATATCCGTTCCGGTGATGCCGTTTTGATGGTTCAATTGCGTGCTATGGGGGATACTCTGTTGTCTACACCGCTTTTTCGATCTTTCAAGCAATCATTCCCCGCCTCATCGATTGACGTGTTGGTCGAACCGCTGCCGGCACAGGTTTTGAAGAACAATCCATACATCAGGAATATCCATATCGCACCCGTAAGTCGATCTTCATTTCGAAGCTATATACCGATATTACGAAGGCTGCGGAAGGAACGTTATTCACTTGCCATTGATTTGCTTAGTACACCCGGATCCGCCTTACTGACACGCATGACCGGTGCGAAGTATAGAATAGGATACAGACTGCGCGGCAGGAGTTGGGCGTATACTCATCCCGCAGAACGCAGCATTAAACCTGTTTATAATCCACTGACCAAGTTTGATCTTACAGCAGCTCTAAACGTTAAATCAGCAGATTTAAGTCTTAACATATTTCCAGGTGAAGATGATGAAAGGCGTGCTAATGATACCTTAGAGAAGTTTGGGCTTAATGATTCTACGGTTATCTGTGCCTTAGCATCCTGGTCCAAACGAGCTTGGAGGAGGTGGGATGCAAAAGCCTGGCTGGATGTTATAAAACAAGTATCAAGACAACATAACGTATCCTGGCTATTGTTCGCTTCGTCAAGGGAACGAGCGGAATTAGATGATATAGAAAATGCTTCTGATATAAATATCAACTGGGCTGGAGCGCAGGATATACTTCACGCTGCTGCTCTGATGAAACGTTGTAGTGCTATGTTATGCGCAGATAATGGCTTGAAGCATATTGCAGTTGCTATGGGTGTTCCAACGCTTACAGTCTTTACTGGATCCGATTTTCAAGTATGGAATCCGCCGGATGACCCAAATCATCCATATTTCGATCTGCGCGAGGTAAAATATAATCAATCATTGCTGAGTAAGATTTCTGATACATTCGAAAGAATAATCATTTGATAGTGTATATACTTGGCGACTTTTTCAGAATTCTCTCGTGTGGCACGGGTTACTTGTTACCCGTGTCTCTTTACAGTAAGAAAACACGGGCAACAAGTAGCCCGTGCCACCCCGATGCCAACCAGAAAGGTCACGAGAAAAGTATACTATCAATCATTTAATCCATTCATGAAAAGAAAGATACTTAATAAATCAACACAATGGACATTGCTGTTATTGGCGGCGTTGCAGATCTATTCCTTACCGCTTCAGCAGGTTCTTGCCGGTCTACTGATAATTTTGGGCGTCTGGTATGGGCTTACTCTATTTGAGAAGGGTGAGAATGTACATGTCAGACGAATCGGTTACGCTTTTCTGCTCTTTATGATTTTTCGAATGGTCAGTGTATTGCATAACTTGCATCTGAATAATGATATTAGGGATTTACAGTTTCCTTTATTGGCAATGGTGTTTCTGGCTGTTATCGGATGGTCGAAATATATGGATGTAAAAAGAGTGAAGAGGGTTGAGAGCGTCTGGTTCTGGATGGTAGTAATCGCTTGTGTTATCGGGATATTTAAGTATATTATCGGTTTTGAAACCAGGATCGGACCACCATTTGGCGCTCGCATTATTCATTCCGACAGTTTGGCGGAGGGTAACTACTCAACGTTTGCCAAGTTCCTGACGATAACCTTGTTATACTTCGGAATCGGCTGGTTGAAAACGGTTGATTTGAGAAGGATTCGATTGCAGGTAGTTGGTGTATGCTTAATAGGATGCGGATTGCTGCTGACCTTCAGCCGCGGCTGTTGGCTGGCGGTTGCAGCGGTGTTTACCGGACTGATGGTTAAGGAGCGTCCTAAGTTAGTTGGATTAATACTAATCGGTGTAGCATTACTTGTTTTGTCTATACCCTATGCTCGAGAGAGGATTATGCAGAGTCTGTCTCCATCCGATTGGTCGAGTGGTCGAGCTGAGCTATGGCAGGTTGCATTTGATCGTTCACAAGAACAATTGTTTTTGGGGTTTGGACTCGGATCGTTTGACGCTATTGTAACGCCTGAAATAAAAGCTGGTTTCCCCGACAAAGGAGTCGGCGATTGGCATAATCAATATATACAGATATTTATGGAAAACGGTTTAATCGGATTATTGTTATTTGGTTGGTTAATATTTGAACTATTCGCCGGATATAGATGGTTACTAAAGAATACCACCGACAAGGATGCTGTTCGGTTTGCTTGGGGTGGGATTGCTATGCTATGCGGTTTTTTAGTATTCAGTATGTTTACGACGACACTTGATTCACCGACGGTAAACATCAGTTTCTGGTGTCTGTCAGGATTATCGGTTGGATGGATACAGTGGGAACACGCGAGGACGACAATATGACGTGGCTTTCGGTAGCGATGATTGCACATAACGAAGCGGATTGTATCGCAGCTTCTCTCTCAAGCGTTCGATGGGCGGATCAGATAATCGTAGTGGATTGCGATTCTGATGATAATACCGCAAAAATCGCTCAAAAAGCAGGCGCTGAAGTCTATCGCGAGCCGAATCGTCGCAACCTCAATGTAAACAAGAATATATCAATAGACCATTGCAACAGTGATTGGGTGTTGGTATTAGATGCTGATGAAATAATTCCCTACGATTTAGCTGGTGAAATCAGAAAGACAATTAATGAAACTGATGCAGCCGGTTTTCTAATTGCCAGACGAAATAATATATTAGGACGCTGGTTGAAATATGGCGGGCAGTATCCGGATTGGCAGTTGCGCTTGTTCAGAAAAGATTGTGCAAGATTTCCCGCAGTGCACATCCACGAACGGATAAAGATTGATGGTAAGGTTGATAAGCTGACATTACCTTTTGACCATTATCCGTATCTTCGAGTGACGGATATGCTTCGTAAAGGAACCTTTTATGCTGAATTTGAAACTAAGTATCTTAAGGATAAAGGTCATAAGGTATCTTCATTCGGTTTAATAATCAAAGCCGGTATTAAACCGGCATTCAGGTTTATCAGGCGCTATATCTTCAAAGGGGGCTTTTTAGACGGCATACCCGGATTAGTAACGGCATATTTCGATGCCTGGAATCAGGCAGTTCGTTGGATCGCCCTGTGGGACAGTAGACGCAGCATTCCCGAAGGAAATGAATATGAATAGCGGTGGGTGAAACCCACCGAATCATATTGCAAACCCATAACGACCCTGAAGGGGTCGAATAATATATTGTAATTATATGGGATATATTATATATTTGTTGTATATACTATTGACATCGATAATAATCTGTCTGATATACTATGCCAGACACCCCAGCAGCCTGAAGGCTGAACTCTAAACTAAAGGAATTAAGGAACACTCGTGAACATCCCCAAAGGTGAACGAACGCCAATGATCAAGCAGTACCTTGGTATAAAGCAGAAGTACAAGGACGCTATTCTGTTCTATCGGATGGGTGATTTCTTTGAGATGTTCTATGAGGATGCTCAGATTGCCAGTGGAGTATTAGGGCTGCGGTTGACGTCTCGTGCTCACGGTAAAGCTTCAAAGGTTCCACTGGCGGGATTTCCCCATCACCAGGTGGATGGATACCTGACCAGGATGGTAGAGGCTGGTTATCGGGTTGTGATTGTTGAGCAGGTTGAGGATCCCAAGCTGGCGAAAGGGCTGGTGAAGCGGGACGTGGTTCGTATCGCTACGGCGGGTACTAACCCGGCTGCAATTGACCAGGATGAACCGAAATCCGCCAAGATAGGGGCAGTCATTCG
Organism: Candidatus Hatepunaea meridiana; assembly: GCA_030765125.1. GTDB lineage: Bacteria > Electryoneota > AABM5-125-24 > Hatepunaeales > Hatepunaeaceae > Hatepunaea > Hatepunaea meridiana. The sequence goes on along the minus strand of JAVCDD010000298.1, from coordinate 12,877 downwards.
CGGTAAACAGGATTGGGGATACGCTTGGGCAGACGTTGCGACCGGTGAGTTCTATACCGGAGAATTCAACGATGATGATGTGAAATTTATATCCAGCCAGGTGGATCCGGTGGAATTGGTTGTGCCGGAGTCTCATCCCAATGTACCGGAGTGTCGAAGCTTGCTTCGGCATACGCAAGCAAGCTTTGACACTCCGGTTCGTAAAGTAGCCGAAGCAAGCTTCGACACTCCGGTTCGTGAATTAGGTAAAGGAGCGAAGCCGATGTTGAGCAAACTCGTGGATTGGGTTTGGGAACCGGCTTTTGCAAGAAGCAGTTTGATAGATCATTTTGGAACGGTCGGACTTAAGGGATTTGGGCTCGAACAGTTTGATCTTGCCGTGTCCGCCGCCGGGGCGCTGCTGTATTACCTCAAAGGAAACCTGCACAGCGAAGTAAACCATCTAACCACAATCTCACTTGCCGATGTTTCAGGGATGCTTTTTATGGAGCCTTCAACCCGCCGCAACCTTGAACTGACCGAATCGCTTTCCGGCAATCCTCAAGCTACGCTTTTCTCCATTATTAACAGAACCGTTACCAACCCGGGCAAGAGATTGCTCTATAACCGCCTGCTTGAACCGCTCGCCGATAAGAATCGTATTGACGAAAGACTTGAAGCAGTAAATGAATTTAAGAACCAGGCGGAAGCGAGGTCGAAATTAAGAGCGCTGCTCAAGCAAGCAGGTGATTTACAGCGATATTTAGCGCGTCTGGCAACCGGCAGAGGTTCGGCACGGGATCTGGTCGCTATTCGTGAAACGTTGGGGATGCTGCCGGAGTTTATCCAATTGTTAGATGGAATAGGGGGGAGGCTGCTGGAAACGCTATGGAAACGAATTGGATTAATGGAGGAATTGAAGGTCTGCCTTCAGGACGCCCTTGTTGACAATCCTCCGGTGGGGACCTCTGAAGGTGAGATGATTAGAGATGGTTATGACGCACGAGTCGATGAATTACGGACTATTCGCGACAGCGGTAAAACCTGGATCGAGGAGTTCGAACGTCGCGAGAGGAAGCGCACCGGCATCCACAACCTTAAGGTAGGATTTAATAGGGTATTCGGTTACTATATAGAGATAACAAAATCGCACATAGAAAAGGCTCCGGATGACTATAAACGGCGGCAGACTCTGGTAAATGCCGAGAGATACATCGTTCAATCGTTGAGTGAGTACGAGGAAAAGCTGCTCGGCGCTGAAGATGAGGTAAACAGTCTGGAGAGTGAGATATACCGGCGGCTGGTCAATATAACGCTGAAATATTCACGGGAGTTGCAGGAAAACGCCGGCGTACTTGCCGAGTTGGACGTTACTTCGGGATTGGCGGAATTAGCTGAAGCTGAGAACTATTGCCGTCCTGTTATTGAAAGCAACCAGCGAATAGTATTGAAAGACAGCCGCCATCCGGTAGTCGAGAAGCTGTTACCACCGGGTGAGCAGTTTGTGCCGAATGATCTTGAAATCGGTAATAGTGATTCATTTATAATGCTGTTGACTGGACCGAATATGGCAGGGAAGTCAACCTATCTGCGTCAGATAGCAATAACGGTGATATTAGCACAGATGGGATCGTTCGTTCCGGCGCGAGAGGCGAAGATCGGTTTGGTGGATAAGCTGTTTACGCGTATCGGAGCGCTCGACAACCTTGCCGGAGGCGAGTCCACATTCCTGGTTGAGATGCACGAGACAGCGTCGATATTGAACAATGCGACTAATAAATCGCTGGTTTTATTTGACGAGATCGGCAGGGGGACATCCACGTTTGACGGGCTCAGTCTGGCTTGGGCGATAGTCGAGTATATACATCAGAACCCCCGCTTAAAGCCGCGAACGCTTTTTGCAACGCATTTTCACGAGATGGTTGAGCTTGAGAAGTACCTGCCGGGTGTTGTCAATCGAAATGTGGCGGTACGCGAGTTTAAAGACCGGGTGGTTTTCTTAAGAAAGATAATCCCTGGCGGATGTGATCGGAGCTTCGGAATACACGTCGCACAAATGGCAGGTCTCCCATCCGATGTTATAGAGCGCGCCCGCGAAGTATTGAACAATCTTGAAGCGAATGATATTAATCCGATTAATGCCGGTTGTCAACCCACCACGGTTGACAGAAAAGCTCCAAAGGGCAAACAAAAACCACTACCCAAACCCCACAAAGCGCAAATAAGCCTGTTCGATCCAATGGAAAAGGAATTGCGCGAGCTATTAGCCGGCGTAGAACCAGACAAGATGACCCCATTGGAAGCATTAAAATTAGTTGAGGACATCAAGAAACTTCTGTAGCAGTGTAAGTCTCTGTGTCCTCTGCGCCCTCTACGGTAAAAAATATTGAGAAGCAAACAATGATAAAACTACCACCAGGAATTGAAATCCCTGAGCGTCCTATTGAAATTCGCTACAAGGGAGTATTACACGGACTTCTAACTCGTATAAAAGGATTATACGACGCTATCTACGAAAGATACGGCGAAGACGGCTTGCAGCTTATCCGTGAAGTGAGTTCTACTTATGGCAGGCAGATAGCTGAACGGACGCGTGGCGATGATGATCCCTGGCAGATAAGGGACGTCGGTTTGTATCTGGTCATGGTATTCAACAATATGAGATCGGAGGGGGAAGTTACCGAGTTCAACGACAGACGAGTAGCTATTCTGGTTCCTCACTGCCCATATCCTTTCGATAAGGTCGTCATCTGCCAGGCACACACATCAATGGAACGAGCCCTCGTGCAGGGACTAAACCCCGAACTGGATTACATAATAGAAAAATCCATCCCCGCAGGCGACCCAATCTGTCTCCACGTATTAAATAGACGCGACGCTCCTGTCGCATGATACTCTTTAATCCGCAGATTACGCAGATTACGCAGATTTTTTTGTTTCGTTTTATAGTCATCTGTTAATTTGTTTAATCTGTTGTGAATTATGGGTGTCACTCACGCGACAAGAGTGTCGCGTCTACTGACAAAAAAATCTGCGAAATCTGCGGTTAAAAAACCATGCGACAAGAGTGTCGCATCTACTAACAGGATATCCAAATGTCAATTCATCCACTAATTACCGAAATCAGATCGGCATATAGATCCGCGGCTAACGCTGAAAACGCTCTGGCGATGCGGAATTATATGAAGTCGGAGATGCTTTTTCATGGCGTTAAGTCGGCAATGCGTAAAGAGATAAACAGCATTGTCTTCAGGAAATTTAAGATCATATCATTTGCTGAATATGAATGTGTGATCCGGGAATTGTGGGCTACGGAATACCGTGAAGAACGTTACAGCGCAATTTCTTTTGCCAGAAAGCATAAGAAATTCCAGACGTTGGATGCGCTTCCAATATATCGAATGATGATCGAAACGGGTGCCTGGTGGGATTTTGTGGATGAGATTGCCGCGCACTTGATCGGTAATATGTTACAAACTTTTCCCGCCGAAATGAAGGAAGAGTTGAAACGATGGATTAAGGATGATAACCTCTGGATCAGACGCACGGCAATACTTGCTCAACTGCGATTCAAGAAAGATACCGATCACGAAATGCTTTTCGATTTTTGCAGGCAGTGCCTGGATGAAAAAACGTTCTGGATAAGAAAGGCTATCGGATGGGCGTTGCGCCAATATTCAAAGGATGAACCGGATAGAGTAAGAGAATTTTTTAATAAATATCGGGACAGGATGTCGACGGTAACTCTGAAAGAAGTGGTGAAGTATATTTGAGGTTGAAACCTCCGTTTTGCGAGGAACGAAGTGACGAAGCAATCTCATTAATAACCGATACATAAAAGATTGCTTCTCTTCGCTCGCAAAACGATTCACACTTATTTGCAGGATTTAGGTGATATTTTCGTTTGTTTTTGCATTTAATATCCAAATTACACAAAATGAGCTTGTTTTTCTAACCGATATATGTATATTTACGATTGCTTCTGGTATCGGTTATCGATTCCAGCAGACGGCGGGGGGGCGGTGATGCGCCTCCCCGCTAAGCCTTACTTATTAGTGTCTGCTGGGTGTTTATTGTGTAGTATACTCTTTCTCCTGTTTACGGCGCGTTGGTCCAACCGTCTGCGTCAATCCATCCGACCACGTTACCTCCTACATAGAAGTCAATACACGGCATGTTCGGGCCGGGATGACCACCCGAATTATACTTGAATCCACAACCTGTTCCCGCAGCAAGGTTTGCAGCATCGTTGACTACAAATTCATTCTCATTCAGACGGGCATCACCCATGATGTCAACTATTTGACCATCTTGGGACAGTTTTAGATCTTGTGTCGACGCATCTGTCCCTATCGCCAAGTCGGTAGGACCATCTCCGTTGGCATCTATTGATTCACCTGCCAGTACATGACCTTCCATGTAAATTGGATCCCCTGCAAGACTAAGCTCATTGTTTAGATTGCCAACTTTAACACTAGTTGTAGGGCTTTGAGTACCAAGCTTCAAGTAACCGTTTGCATTAAGATTTGTTGAATCAATAATCATATCCTCGATTTCTGACTTTCCCTCAACCTTCAACCCTCGAGCATCGGCGTGGGTGCTGTTGTTCACCACCTCAAGAGTCTTATGCGCAGCGTTTTCTCCGGTATAAGACTGAAGATGGGTGTTACCCATGACGTTCAGCGCCTGTTTGTCAGCCTCGTCAACAGTGTTGGCGAGTTGGACGGTGATATCGCCTGTACCCGTCACTGCAAGTGCGCGTGCATCATCGTGGGTGCTCGGGTTATAGACCTTGACCGCCGTAATCGCAGGATCACCGGTCAGGCCTGCCACGAGTTCCACTTGTCCCTCGGTATAAAGGGCTCGTGCGCTCGCGCCGTTGTTTTTGTTGGTTGCCTTCAGCGCTGAGCGCGCTGCATCGTCGATGTCTGCAACCTCGATAATCTCATTACCGAGGGAGACAAGATCTTGGTCACTAACTTGATCGGTTTCACCAACCTGACCCCATACTTGCGTGTTAGGCATGTTATGCCCTCCTTATGTATTAATTAACCGGATACGCATACGGACCACCGAACGCTCCAATATCCGATCGGCTTCCATCAATATCTAATATTTTAGGATTCCCTGCATCCAAGCAGGGAGATTCTTGATCAAGATGATAAAATTCGTCTATAATGATTGGATTTACATCTATCAAATTATGCTCACCAAAATGTATCGGTGGATTATTTGTTAGTTCACCATATTGCCATATTAAATTATAATCTGGTACAATTGGATTAGGATCAATGTTAACATTCCAAATAGCCCAGCTTGAACTGTTTATAACAATATTATTTTCAAATACACCCCAAGAATTCCTAAGTTGAATATTTGTCGAAGTATTTGCGAATACATTATTTCTGATTATGCAAAAGTTATTTCTCAAAAATAGATTAGTTGTTTCTGAATTAATGATAACATTGTTTAATATTTTAATAGCTGTAATTCCGGGAATTTGGATTCCATATCTTGTGGAATTTTTAATAGTAAAACCTCTTATTCCTGAGGTCGAATCTTCACCTCCATCAGAGTAGAAAATATCACTATTGAAGTTAGTTCCGTCTAATATAGTTGCTTTCGAACCATACTCACTTTCAAGCCATATATTCCAGCCCCAAAATCTTATACACTCTCTATAAACTCCCGCCCTTACCCTCACCGTATCTCCATCTTCAGATGCATTAATGGCACCCTGAATGGTTTCGTAATCATCCGGCACCCAGATCACACGGGGGATATCGTTCCTCACCGTCAGAGACACTATAACGCTCGTACCCATATTCCCGGACGAATCCCAAGCCCGAACTTCTATAATATAATTCCTATCCGGGTAGTCAGATGTGATCCAGATCACATCCGCATCTAAAAACTCGTTTAAATTTATAAGGTTTTGCAATTCTTGTCCGTTCAGGTATACCTTAACCGAATCCAGACCGATGTCATCCATCACCTGAAAACTCAGTTCTACCTCCCCTGACACCTCCGTGCCCGGTTCCGGCGAACGCCATGTTACTACCGGCGGCGTCCGGTCTTCCGGCGGCGGGTCAAGGTTGTTCCGTACCTTTACCAGGAGGGATGGGCTGGATCCCATATTCCCCGTTTCGTCCCAAGCGCGCGCTTCCCAGATGTAGACACCGTCTGAATCAGCTCGTGTATCCCAGAGATAGTCCAGAGACTCCCCAGCGGCAGCAATAGTTGACACTAATGCTCCGTTCTTCAGTAAACTCACAGAATCGACAACGTTCTCATCGTAAAACCCGATTTGAAGGTTAGCCGTGTCGCTCAACGTGCTTCCAGGTTCAGGAGCTATCCACCAGACATAGGGTGGTATGTGGTCTTCGCGTGGACCTGTGTCGTTCTTTAGGTTCACCAATAACGCCGGGCTAATCCCAAGATTCCCTGCTTCGTCCCAGGCGCGAGCTTCGAGGATATAGACGCCGTCTTCAACCTCACAGGTGTTCCATTCAATAGTGAAAAGCGTATCGTCAGATACGGAAGTTTGAAAGTCGTCGGGTGGGAAGCCGTTAAGATAGACCTGCGTCCGTTCTATGCCGCCCTCGTCGCTCGCTGTAAAGACAATGTCAACTGTCCCTGACAGATCATCGCCATTCACCGGCGCTATCCATTCCACAAGAGGCGCTAAGTGGTCTATAACAGGAGCTGTGGGGGCTTCTTCATCCTCGCAGCTTATCACAAACAGGGAAAGAAGTAAGAATAGCGAATAGCGAATTGCGAATAGCGAAAGACGAAGGGCGGAGAGTGATTTGATTTTCACTTTGTAATCCTCCATTTTAACATTGATTTGAGAAAATATGGGGACAGTATACCTGTTTTATAAATACTCTTTGAAATAACGACATTCTATAGAAAAATAGGTATACTGTCCCCATATTTTCCTTAATAAATATAAATATAAGACTTGTGAGCGGATAAATCAAGCGGAAAGTGAGCAAGTACGAAAGTGTGAAAGTGAGAAGTTCGCGTAGGGGCAAATTTATTGAGCCCATTCAACATAAACAACAGTGGGCGATAAATCAACCCCTACGCGTTATGCAACATTGTACGATAAATCAACCTCTTGTAATCGGTATTGAGGACAACCTCGACTACGAGTTAAAAACCTTCAATTATACATTTGAATGTCCACCTTCAGAATCGAAATAGAACACACATGTACCACTTACGATTACATCTATTGAAGGTGAAAACGAACCCTGTCCTGTCGGGTTGATCTTAATTCCACTGCCGGTAGCGAGACTTTCTGAGTTGTCGAGAATAAGTTCGTTACCATTTATACGAAGTTTGCCCAAGATATCTACCAGCTTGCCGAGGCGTGAGAGTATAACATTGTTTGTAATGAGGTCTGTGTTGCCGATCTTCAAATCTCTGTTGTTTTCAGTTCCGTTAGCATCTATCAACCCGTCGTTTTCATTTGTTCCTACAAATAGATTCGCAAGCGCCCTCATAGCACCCTGACCTTCAAATTCTCCATCAACCTGTAAGTCTCCTTGGACAATGGTGGTTTGATTGGGACGAGATATTTTTACATTTAATGTTTCTTCATTTGTCCCAAAACTTAAATCATCCACTTCTTCTGCTGGGTCAGCATCTATGCAACCGGATAATAATACATTTGCAACGCGTAATTTAAGATCGTTACCATCTATATAAAGATGATTACCAGCTATATATGTATCTTTTTGTGATCTACCAATACGTACATTATCAGTAGGTTCACTTGTTCCAAGATTAAGTCCTAACCCAGAGGTGTTAATCCACCCTCCTGCAGCTATCCTTATACCATCTAAGTCAACAGTTCCCTCTGCTTTCAAAGATAGGGCATCAGGGTTATTACTGCTGTTGATAGTGTGCAACGCGATCTTGTCGTCGTTACCCTCGTTGACGTCGGAAATCGCAACTGTGGAACCGCTGTTGGACTTAGTTAAAACATCACCATCAATGTGTATAGAACCATTGAATACAGAGGCGCCTTCAACCTCAAGCGCATCGCCTCTTGCCGGGTTTGAATGGATAACCTTAAGTCCGACGGTGCCGCCGTTTGGCCATTCAGGAATGTTTGCCGTAATTTCAGCCATTCCTTCAATCTTCAGCGCCCGTGCATTCGCGCGGACGTCGCTGTTTTTGGCGAAGATCGCCGGTCTGTCTGCATCGTTGTTGTCAACATCGTTGACCTTCAGGATGTTTGCGTTGTTGGGATCGGAAACCAAATCCTCATCAAACTTTCCTGCATTGTCGTTTCCCCATGATTCAGCCATGATTTTCTCCTTTAATTTGGCTATTAACGAATTGGGTATGCATAGGGACCACCATAGACCCCTATATCTGATCTGCTGCCTTCCAAGTCTCTTAAATCCGGACGACCGCTGTCTATACACGGCGAATCGTCGGATAACACATAGCTACCCAAAACAAATCGCGGTTGTATGTCAAAAATGTTATGCACTCCGAATCTGATTGGTGGATCGTTAGTTCGCTCATTATAATCCCAAATGAGATTGAAATCAGGAACAATTGGGTTCTCATCAAAATAACTGTTCCATACTGCAAATCTTTCACAGTGAATCACTATGTTGTTGTCAAATTCCCCAAAAGAGATGTTCAACTCAGCACCTTGCCGGGAGGTTGAGAATATGTTGTTCCTGATCACGGATCTGTTTATAAAATTTCTCAAGGCACTCTGCCCTGAATTATAAAAAATGTTGTTCACTATCTTGGGACTTGACACTGTTGCACAATAAATCGCTAGAAAAGGTGAATTTTGGATTGTAAAACCGCGTACTCCAGCTGTAGTGTCCTGTCCACCTTCGAATTTAAGACCCCATGTATGATCTCGAACATCAATTATTGTAGTTTCGGGACCTTTTTCACTCTCTAACCAGACATTCTTATCCCAGAAATATATCATCTCATAATAGGTCCCTGGTTTCACCCTGACCGTATCACCATCTTCGGAGGCATTTATTGCATCCTGAATCGTCCGATAATCATCCGGCACCCAGATGACTCGCGGCACATTATTCCTGACAGTCAGAACCACTCCTACCCCGATTCCTATGTTTCCTGAGCTGTCCCAAGCCCGTACTTCTATAATATAATTTCCATCCGTGTAATCTGATGTGATCCAGATTATATTTACTTCTGAAAATTCCTCTATATCTGTAAGTTTGTGTAATTCTTGACCGTTCAAGTATACATTAACCGAATCCAGACCCACGTCATCCATCACCTGAAAACTCAGTTCCACCTCCCCTGACACCTCCGAGCCAGGCTCAGGCGACAGCCATACCACCATCGGCGGCGTCCGGTCGTCAGGCGGCGGGTCGAGGTTGTTCTTCACCCGCAGCAATAACGACGGGCTGACGCCCATATTTCCCGCTTCGTCCCAGACATGGGCTTCCCAGATGTAGACACCGTCTGAATCAGTGCGTGTGTCCCAGAGATAGTCCAAAGACTCCCCAGAGGCAGCAATAGTTGACACTAAAACGCCGTTCTTCAGTAAACTCACGGAATCGACAACGTTCTCATCGTAAAACCCGATCTGCAGGTTAGCCGTGTCGCTCAGTGTGCTTCCCGGTTCAGGGGCTATCCACCAGACATAGGGCGGGATGCGGTCTTCGGGCGGTGGATCTGTTTCGTTCTTTACGTTCACCAATAACGATGGACTAATCCCGAGATTTCCTGCTTCGTCCCAAGCGCGGGCTTCGAGGATATAGACATCGTCATCATAGTCGCGGGTGTTCCATTCAAGAGTATAAAGGGTATCGTCAGATGCGGAAGTTTGAAAGTCGTCGGGTGGGAAGCCGTTAAGATAGACCTGCGTCCGTTCTATGCCGCCCTCGTCGCTCGCTGTAAAGACAATGTCGATGACGCCGGACAGATCATCGCCATTCACCGGCGCTATCCATTCCACAAGAGGCGCTAAGTGGTCTATAACAGGCGCTGTGGGGGCTTCGTCATCCTCGCAGCTTATCACAAACAGGATCGTTAGCAAGGTCATCAGAAATAATGGTAATTTGATTTTCACTTTGTAATTCTCCATTTTAATAGTAATTTGAGAAAATAAGGGGACAGTATACCTATTTTTCTATGGAATGTTGTTATTTCAAAGAGTATTTATAAAAATAGGTATACTGTCCCCTTATTTTCCTTAACATAGTATAAATATAAGACCTGTGAGTGTATAAATCAAGTTGAAAGTGACGAAGTGTGAAAGAATCAAGTAGGGTTGATAACAATCAAACAATGAGACAATGAAACAATGAGGCAATCATTAATAAACATTACAACTAATCATTCCAAATCTTACACCTTTACCGATAACCTCTTGTTCAATCAATTACTATTTCGTATAATAATGATGTTAAGATGTACATCCACACCCGCTGTCAGGTCACCGCGCCTGACAGCAATGCTCACAGTTACGCTGTCAACCGCGGTGGGATGACAGCGGGGGATTCTATTAAAAACACAATTACATATGTTTTGTTACTGGTAATTATTGTCGGTGTATACTTTTTTACCGACAAGAATGCAGTTGAAGAAACAAAACCTGATCTTGAGATGCCCTCGCCTGCTCTCGGTAAGGTGGTCGCTACTGCAATTCATCAAGCTGTAACCGATCCTTATTTTGCGCCGTTGGAGAAGCTTGCACAATTTCTTTCTGCGGATCCGCAGCACGATATGGTTACGATTGACCAAATGTCAAGCTGGGCACCGGATGATGAGTTTCCGATCTGCTTTGTCTGGGATACCGACGGTAATAAGATCGAGGTTAACAACGCAGCTTCAGCGTGGGCGATGGATGAAGTAGTATCCCGTGTCAGGCAGGCAATGTTCAGAGATAATCCGCGTGGATTGCTTTTTATAAATACGTTCATCGTTGAGAATGAGAAGTACTGGCTGGGTTTCGTTAAAGTTCCCAAACAGTCCTCCGATCCAAACCAGATGGTCGGCGTTTTCTTCAGTATGGATCGCTATTTGTCAGAAGATGCTCCACGTTTGATTGATAATGTGGTTTCACGAAGACGCTTTCCATTGGTGCAGTTTCAATTGAACGACAAGCCGATTCATAACGAAAAGGATGGGGATATTTGTTTCAGGATACTTGATAACAAAGGGGAAGAATACTTTCAAAGCGGCAGGACATTCGATCCGGAAAAGATGATATATTCCGAATCGACGTACTATCCCAATCCGATTGTCTGCCTTCAGCAGGGCTGGGATCTACAGGTGTTTAGCTCCAATGCTGTTCAAGGTAGTGAAAGTGATGCAGATGATAAAGGGCGTAATGTTATATTTATTATAGCGATAGTACTAATTTCGATTGTTTATTGGGGAGGAATAAGAAAAGGATGAATAGCGAATGGTGAATAGCGAAAGTGATTAGATATTTAAGAGTGGTATTGTTATATTGCTGTATTGTTGTATTGCTAACAATATAGCAATACAACAGTACAGCAATACAACAGTACAGCAATACAGTATTAACAATCAAACAATTATGATAAAAATATCACCATTAGCGCGACCTGCAATTGCAGATATAATTCCTTACGAACCGGGGAAACCTATCTCTGAAGTCCAGCGTGAATATGGGCTTACGGATGTCATTAAATTGGCTTCAAATGAAAATCCGCTGGGAGCTTCACCATTGGCATTGAAAGCGGTTCGCGAAGCCCTCGATGATATAAACCGCTATCCCGATGGAGGCGGGTATTACTTAAAGCAGAAACTGACGCAAATGCTCGGAGTTCTCCCGACTCAATTGGTAATCGGAAACGGATCCGCTGAACTCGTGGAATTGGTTACTGAGGCGTTTATCAGTGAAGGGGATGAAGCGGTCATCGGACGTCAGGCATTCTTCAAGTACCGCATCGCTGTGCAGATTATGAACGGAGTCGTTGCCTGGGCTGAAATGCCTGATCTTAATCACGATCCGGATGAGATGCTGTCGAAGGTTACCGATAAAACAAAGGTTATGTTTCTGCCTAATCCCAACAACCCGACCGGAACGCTTATGAAACGGGAACAGGTTGATTATCTTATGGAACGGCTGCCGGATAGTGTGGTAATTGTATTTGACGAGGCATATTACGATTTCCGAGATTCGTCTATTTACCCCGATACAATGAAATATCTGCATGATGAACGAAACATCATTATTTTGAGGACATTCTCAAAATCTTATGGTTTAGCAGGTTTCAGAATCGGGTATGCTGTTACCACCGAACCTATTGCCCGTGCTTTGAACTGTGTCAGAGAAGCTTTCAACGTTAATAATCTGGCGCTGGCAGCGGCTGAGGCTGCTTTGGATGATGAGGAATTCCTTCAGGCGAGTATCAAGCTTAATACGGAAGGTAAAGCTTACTTCTACCGCGAGCTTGATAGAATCGGCTTGGAATACGTTCCAACAGAAGCTAATTTCATCCTGATAAAGGTTCCCATTCCAGGTCGGGAATTGTTTGTAAAAATGCTTGAGAGAGGCGTAGTTGTGCGACCTGTCGATGGTTACGGATTACCTGATTACGTGAGAGTTTCGTTCGGGTTGCCTGAAGAGAACAAGCGGTTTTTTTCAGCGATTGAAGAAGTATTAGATAGCAAGTACGAAAGTGTGAAAGTATGAAAGTGCAAAAGTAAGAAGATGGCAGGTAATGAAGCGAAAAAAACGAAGTAATCATTGTTTATTTCGCACTTTTGCTATAAAAAGAATCGGTTATGCCTTTAGCTCAGCAATGTATAAAATTAATAACACCGGAGTAGCGAAGCTTGCTGCGCGTCCACTTAATAATACCGGAGTAGAAAAGCTTTCTGCGTTCTCGTACGGTGGCGCATG
>JAVCDD010000243.1 GCA_030765125.1 Candidatus Hatepunaea meridiana | reverse complement strand
TTACTGGATATTAACCCCTTTTTGTCATTCCCGCGAAGGCGGGAATCCAGGAGAAACAATAGATTACCTGGATTCCCGCCTTCGCGGGAATGACAAAAGAGGGACTTTTCGGTCAGGCACTAAGTAGGAAACTCACGGTAGCAATATAGCAATTTAACAATTTAACAATTTATTTTATATTCATTTTCCATTAAACCAAGCAAAAACAAACAGCGCTTGCGCATTGCCACTAATGGTTGGTTCATTGCATAAATAATCGTTTTTATCATCGTGATAAACCGCTTCATCTGATTGGAAGCGGGCGAAGCGGTCGGGGCGTTCCAGCACTATATTATATCGATCAAATTCCACACGTGAGATAAAACCCTCTGCAAACCCACCTGGAAGTGGTTTACGGGCTAAGTAAGATACCTGATTGTGAAAGAATTGCGGGTAATTATGACCGAAACCAGCGATGAATGATACTCCATGGCTGTTTTTTCCAAGCACAAAATCACGTTGATTAACAGCAAGATTCAAGTATAACGATGATCCTGTATTTGTATAGTGGAGAATCGCCAGTATCGCCACGCCCATCTGCACGGAAGCCGATCCCCAGGGATAGTTCTTTAACGGATAACCAAATGGATTTATCGCAGCATTGAAATTGAACCAGTCGAGCGAACTCTCCAACTTTTCCTTACTGGCAGGATGAAATGGCGTCAACCGAGCGTAAGCCAACCCACCGAGATTTCCCCAGGAAAACCAATGCACCGGATCTGATTTATCAGCAAGTTTGATTGCATCATTTAAGTACCTTTGCTCATCTGTAGCGATATAAAGTTCAACACCCGCCAGCGCCAGATTATCCCAGTCATCCTTGTCGTAGTACATTGAATCGGGACCGCTTGAAACTGCCGGTATATCCGATTTGCTGAGTTCATAAACCTCACGGGCATATCTCAGACAGCGGCTGGAATAGATTATGCTGCCTTCGTTACTGAAAACCTGCGACGCTAAAGCCATCGTTGCGCTGAACGAACCACAAAGCGAGCGTGACGGCAGGTCATAAGCAGGACGCTTGTCGACTAAAGGATCCTTTTCTGGCAATCGCCAACCAACGCTGTGATCCCTTAAATCCTGAACCTGTATCAGCAGCTTGTCCGGTGCATAGTGCATCTTCATCATCCAGTCAAGTCCTATTTTTGCTTCATCTAAAATATCGGAAAGCCCGTTACCGTCAAGATCGGGAAACAGGTGAGGATTCATATTATAGGTCAATAGCATTAAATAGGCGGTATGTGCAGTTGTATTAACGTATTTGACATAATCGGCGGCATCATGCCAGCCACCGGTAAGATCAATACCGCTTCCAGCTCGCCGGGATGAATCACCGAGGATTTGTGAAGGGTCCTTCAGGTGACAAGGACGATGATAGAGAGGCTGAGTGTTGCCACACCGTTGAACTCGAAAGAAACGCAGCAGTGAGTCCGGAATTGATTTGTAAACCCGATTTCCTATACGGAAGGGTTTTGAAATATTATCACTGACTCTGACGTGATAAGTACCGTCAGAAGTAATAGAACTGAAATCGGCTATATAGTGGTGCGGAAAGGCGAGTGATTTACCCATATCCTTGGATAATTTTGACCCATATACTGTTCTCCCATTTGTATCCTCTATTTTGAACTTCCGCCAGTAAATGGGTTTAGTAGTCATAATTACCGCAGTCTTCTGATCGGAAGTGTTATATCCTACCTGGTTAGCCCTAATGTAAGTCTCTGCGTTACCAACACTTAAATTGCAACTTCCAATAAAGGCAGGAAGAAAGAATAAAAAGGACATAAGTAAAATTGACTTGAGAATTGATCGGATGTTCTTGTTGTGTGAAACCATATCTATTCAACATTGCCTCAGGTGTTAACACCCGGTGCAACTCCTTCATCTATTTTCGAGTTTTGCTAATGCATGTTATACGCTTTCTCAAGACAATAAGTTGCAACTTTAAACCGCAGATTTCGCAGATTACACAGAATTTTAAAAATCTGTTAAATCTGCGTAATCTGCGGTTACAAAACTACATCCTCAAGGTCACTCCCACTAAATAAGACCTGCCTGAAGCCGGAACATAATACGGCGTACCATATTCCACATCCACTATGCCGTAAGGTTCATAATCAAGGTCGAGCAGGTTCATTCCGCGCAACTCAATATCCACGCCCATACCACGTTTTGTATCCTTTAGTTTTACTCTCAAGACACCATCCAATAATGTGTATGGGTCAAGTGAAGCTTCGTCGTCCTCGCGGTTGTCCATATATTGCTTGCCGACTTGCTGGACATGCAGTGATCCCGTGAAGATACTGCGCGTATAGGTCAGACGAAGATTGCCAATGACATCAGGGAATCCGGCAATACGGTTGCCGTCGAGGTTCAGAGTATCTCTTATTGGATTCCAATTATCATCAAGCCCCGAAACATGATGTATCTTATAGTTACCGAGCGTTGCCTGTCCGATGCTTATGTTTCCACTGACTGATATACCAGGTAAAGGATTACGCCACTTTGCTTCTAATTCAATACCGATATGCCGCGACGTTGGAGCATTTTCAAAGACTTCTTCGTCAGTTACACTGTTGAAGCCGGTAGATACAATCTCATCGGTGAAGAACATCGCATAAAGATTAGCGCCCATATCCAGCGATCCATAGTGTTTCCAACCGCCGATCTCTACGTCCCACATCCGCTCCGGGTTGATTTCTTCCCGGTCGTATTTGTCCACTTTCGGGATGTCATCAGGATTGTCAGCATCCATAATCTGCTCATCAATCGGCTCACGCCCGGCGCCTGAGAGCGAAGCGTAAAGACTCGTCTCATCGTCAAGCTGATAAGCAGCGCCTAACCGGGGATTGATAAATAACCAGTCCAGTTCATAGTTGTATCCTTCAGTGAAAGCGCCCATTTTGTGTTGATTAACCTCGTAAGTTATCCGGCGCACCTGCAATCCACTGTTGATTTTCAGCTTGTCATTAAGCTGGTAATCCAGGTTCGCATAACCACCGAGATAATCCTTGTCCCCTTCCCAGCGATACCATTCGTGCATAGGCTTAACGCCTTCCGGTAGATCCCTCGCCCACATCACACGACCGTAATGATCGCTGCGATATGAACGAAGTTCGAGCCCTATTCCAAGCATTCCGGCATCGCTTAACTTCCAGTTCAAGCGCGGCATCCAGCCAATCTGGTCCTTGGTGACATACTTGCGGCGGATCAGGTCGGTGTGGTTGATGGTGATAACAGTATCTACCACACCGTCACCATCCTCGTCAATGATCTTGTCGAATGGTGTTAAGTTGTATTCATAGAACTTGCGGTTCAGTTTCCACTCTTCATAGAATCCCTCACCCTGAATCCAGAACAGCGACTGGTTGAGTTCGAGCTCAGGTGACAGTCGCCACCTGTTATGCAGTATATAGTGAGGTTGCTGGAAATAGTCACGCTCGTCGTGATAACTTATAACGCTATCACGCTCGTCGTCGTAGTAGTAAGGGAAGTATTCCGGGTGATAATACTCATACCAGGCTGAGTAATTGGCTTTGCGGTTCTCCTCCAGCGTGTTCTTGTCAATCCCCCACCAGTAAGCATCCATTTCCTCCTGACCGCCGTAGAGTTGCAAGGTGGTTACCATATTAGGATCATAACGGGTTGCCGACAGGAAATAGCTATTCGTCTTGGCGCCGGTGTGATCGCGATAGCCGTCGGTTGAGACCTGACTGAGACGTCCGGTGAAATTATAGCGTTCGTTGACGACTCCCGTTCGGTATGCGAAGGTTCGTCGGAGTGTGTTAAAGCTGCCTGCTTGTAAACTGAGGTTGAGTTCCGGCTTGGATATGGCGTCACTGGTGGCAAGGTTAAGCCCTCCTCCAAGTCCTGCCGGTCCGGACAGGAAGCTTGATACGCCACGTTCAACCTGGATGTCATAAGTATTGGATATAAAATCAGGCGTGTCCTGCCAGTAGACGCTGTGATCCTCCGGGTCATTCATCGGCACTCCGTTGACAGTAACGGACAATCTATCGGTGTCGAATCCGCGTATTTTCAATTGAGAAGCTCCGACGCTGGATCCACTCCAACTGAACGCCACTGCTCCGGGTACTTCGGCAGCGAGCATGGGAACATCCTGAGCGCCATAAGCAAGTTCAACCAGGCTGCGGTCAATATTGGAAAGCGTACCCGGCGTTTTGCCGGGAGTACCACGACCAGCGGTTACAACAACCTCCGATAGACGGACTGATTCAGGTGTTAACTCAACTTCGATGAAAGTGGATGGCTGTGTTTCAATTTCTGTTTCCTTGTATCCGACGTGGCTGATCCGAAGTGTGTAGATTCCATCCTTATCGAACACTTCAAAGCTGAATCGCCCTGCCATATCTGTCGAAGTTCCCAAGTGTTCTTCCAGAGTTTCGAGAGGCAGTGAAACCAGTTGTGTGTTTGTGTAATGTATAACCATTACATTTGCATCTGCAATGGGGTTTCCTGTGATGTTGTCAAAGACTTGACCATCGATGGTTGCTGCGTGAAGAGGGACAACCGATAATAATGCGGCTATCAGGAAAAGCCAACAATACGCCGTCAAGTCACCGCGCTTGACGGCTGGCGGTGTGCTATCGGCTGTCAGGGACGGCGCCCTGACAGCATAATTGCGGTCTCTGCTGTTAAACACGGTAGGTTGACAGCGGGTAAATGGTAAAAGCAATGTCATAACATACTCCAAAAAATAACAAAACCGTCTACTATAGGGGATGTAAACGGTTTTTATTTTATGTCCTGCAATCCCTACGCTGGTATTATCCAGTTCAGGTTCGGAGGGTATCTTCTCAGGCCGCGTAGCGACCACCCCTATGCTTATAATGGCTTATGCCAGATGATTTATAAAGAACTATCGTTAACTAATAATACGAAAACAACCACATATTGTCAAGTATTAATCACCTTTTATTTTTCCAATACTTTCTTTGTAAATGTATCATCAGGAAACTTCATACCAAACCGGATTTCTTCAATTTCAAAACGAGTCCATTTATTCTCAACCAACCTGCTGCGGATTTCAGTCACTATTGGAAAGGTTCTGTTTTTGAATCGTTTTGTCTTCAGGATAACAAGTTCTTTAATCGGTAAATTGTTTACGCCGCTATTGACCATTTTAATTGGCAAATAATTCCGTTTGTCTATCAGCAATTCCCTGAACGGATAACTGACTGTCATATCGGATGACTCAAGCTGTAAAGTAATCGTCGTATCTGTTTCAGCAGTTTTCTTGACTTCATACTTTTCCAGCAGACT
This sequence comes from Candidatus Hatepunaea meridiana, assembly GCA_030765125.1. Lineage (GTDB taxonomy): Bacteria > Electryoneota > AABM5-125-24 > Hatepunaeales > Hatepunaeaceae > Hatepunaea > Hatepunaea meridiana. The sequence goes on along the minus strand of JAVCDD010000243.1, from coordinate 4,690 downwards.
TGAACTCTCGGTCATATCCTCAAAGGACATATCACCGCCTTGAACACCCTGGCGCAGTATATGTCCTTGTATATGCATAGTCCTGTCCTGTTTTGGGAAGTATATCCAGAGATTATCGCTACGTTTCAGATAGCGTGTTCCCTTCTGACGTGGCGGTTCCAGATATTCCATAAGGGCAAATTCATCTCCGACCACCTTGCCATTCATTCGGAAGAACCGGTTGGCTCCTCCTGGTGAATGCACGGTCATAAGCGCTGTATATTCTGCCGACTTATAAAACATCTGACCATCCACCTTCGCCAACCACTCTTCAGCAGTCTGAGCATCAGCTTTAGAAGCTGTCAATACAACGAAACAGATTAACGACAAAAACAGGCTCCTCACCCATTTATAATTTGATTTCTTTTTCATCCTTCTCCCTTCTTCCTTCTTATTTCGCTATTCGTCCTTTTCTTAAAACTGCCGTTCTACTCATTATCATTTTAGGCTTTTCAACTACCTCGAATCCAATCTCCTGTGCTGTCTTTACAAAGGTATCCATCACTGCTTTTGATACGTGATGACTCGGTTCTGCCATCAGAAAATGCCCTTCGGGATTTAACATATCGTAAACTTCTGTCAGGAATTGTTTTGGGTAAGGAACTTCGTGAACCACCCAGCACGCCAGAGCGAAATCTATCTTTTCTTCAATGTCAAGACTTTCAGATTGGCAGAGATAAGTGCTGATGATCCCATCGACACCGGCTCTTTTGGCTCGTTTAATAGTAATATCGAGCATCTTTTGCTGAAGATCAGCAGCGATGACTCGACCGTCAATGCCAACGATCCGTGCCATACCGATGGAGAAAAAACCCATTCCACAACCCAAATCAACAGCAGTCATTCCTGGCTTCAACCACGAAGATAATATTTTGCGCGGATTATGAATCAAACCGCGTAATGGATTGTCAAAGAAATATGCCATCCACCAGGGACAGACATGAGCATCTGGGTTGATGTTTTCTTCTGTTTTGTTCATTTTATTTTTTTAAAAAATTAAAGTTCAGAGTCCAGCCTTCAGGCTGCTCTTCCGCTGTCAACCCCTCGCGGTTGATAGCATTGTCGAAAGCGTTGCTGTCATTGACGGCGTCCTGACAGCGGGTTAAGCAGATATTAAAGCGTAAAAAACAGCCTGAAGGCTGAACTCTGAACTTTAAAACTTCTGCGTTCTCTGCGCTCTCTGCGGTAGAAATATCACTCACTCCTAAGCGCCTGTGCCGGTTCCATTCTGACCGCCACTCGCGCCGGATACCAAGCTGCCGCAAGCGACAGAATCAGACCGAAAAACGCAGCTTTAACAGCCGTCAGGATGCTTGGATCGGGATAAACGATAGGCTTCATAGGGAATTCCGTCGATTCTAAAGCGCCAGAAAGGTCAATCCCTGTTTCATGCAAGATTAGCGCGACAGTCATTCCAAATATAATACCGCATATTGTTGCGAAAAACCCGATAACCAGCGACTCACTCATTATCATACTGATTACAGTACCCCGTTTGAATCCAAGCGCCCTCAGAGCGCCTATTTCACGAGTGCGCTCCATCACCGACATTAGAACCGTGTTGACTACCGTCGTTAATGCAATTATCCCTAATAGCAGCATAATCAGGAAATACATTACCTTAGCCGGTGCAAGGGCGCTATATAATGAACCTTGCATTTGCCAGGGTAAAGGCGCCACGTCATCCCTATCGGCTAGTTGTAATAGGAGACTCAAGCTGTCTGCAACCGGAATAGCTCCCTCAAGACCGTTTTCTACACTACAGACTATTTCCATTGCCGAGTTAACCATACTAAGCTGTTCCTGAGCAGCATACAATGATACGTAAAAAGTCCTCTTGTCAATATAACTCACTCCTGAACTAACGATCCCGCAAACATTGTATAACCCTGGTCCAAGCCCTCCATAAGAGTCTGTCGTTACCATAAACAGTTCATCGCCAACGTCAAGATCCAACTTATCAGCAAGCTTGTTACCCAACATAACGTCCCAGGAGCTATCGGACAGCAGTCTGCCTGTAACTATCATCTCTTCAAGGTTCATTAAATCAGCCTCTTGCGATGGCAGAAGCCCGATGCCAAAAGCGGGGATGCTGTTGGATCCTTTATCTAACAACACCGGGAAACTAATGCGTGGTGAGACGTTAATTATCCCAGGTGATGATCTGATTACAGAAATAAGGCTTGTTATATCCTTGATGCCCTTGTCCAACGGTAGCGGTCTTGAACGATCAACGGCTTCCCTTGGGACAACCTTTACGTGTCCTGCCTCCAACTTCACGAAAGTCTTGAAAATGCCGGTTGTTATACCCTTTATATGCGCATCCATATACGTAACCGCAGCCACTGTGATCCCGATTGCCAACGCTGTCAGCAGTGTACGACGTGGTTGACGGCGCGTGTTTCGGAAAGCGAGTTTCAGCATGTTCATAGCATCCCCTCTCTTAACGCACGTACTATCTCACCCCGCGCCGCCCTCCGCGCCGCTCCCCAGCTTGCCAGTACAGATAGAATCAGACCAAAGAGGAAGCTCTTGATTAAACTAACTATGTTTAACGTTGCATACATAGCATCCTGTATCGGATAACCGATGTCCATATCCTCATAAGCCTCCAGACTGAATCCGTGAACACTTAGATAACTCACCACTGCCGCACCGATGATAACCGCTGCTGTTCCTGCAATTATCCCGATAAGCATACCTTCGCAGAGAAAGATGCCGCTTATCAACCTTGATGAAAAGCCAAGTGCCCGAAGAGCACCGATCTCACGCGTTCGCTCGTGTACTGACATAATCATAGTGTTGCTGAGTCCGACAGCAGCAACCAGAGTAATTATCCCGATCATAATTGTGCTGCCCATACGTTTCATTCGAGATAGATTGACGAAATCCTCAGCCAGAAACGCCCATGATCTCCAATCGAATCCTGGCAAAGTTTTTTCCAGTTCCACATTCAATTTTTTTATATTGGACAACTTATCCGTCTTTACGGCAATTTCAGTGGCGTTTCCTGATAACAATGTCATTTCGCGCGCCAAGGATAACGGGATATATACTGTCAGATTGTCAATAACGGGATGACCCGTGGAAATCAAACCGACTACAGGTAGTATTCGTGGATTGAGCGCTCCTGGAGCGCTTCGCACTAATAAAGTTATATAATCACCAACTTTAATACCAAGATCAAGCGCCAAACGATCACCTATCAATGCTGTCTGTTCATTATTTGAAAACGTTTTTCCCGAAGTGACGGCTGACAACGTTTGAAAAACCTTCTCATCCGCTTCGGGATCAATGCCTATAATGCGAGTGAACATCTCCTCGCTGCCAAAATATAGCATTCCGGTGATTTCAAATCTGGCGGCAGCAGCAGTGACTCCGTTCACCTTGCACACTCGATTGACGAGACTGTCCGAATGAGGAATGGTATAATCAAGATCAGGCAAATCTTGATCGAGCCGTCCCTTGGCAAATCCCTTTAGATGAGCCGTATCATAGTTAACCAGATTGTCTATGGATTGTTTATCCACGCCATCTAAAAAACCCATACTGATGATTAAGACTGTCAATCCGACAGCGAGAGCGGATGAGGTCAGTATAGTGCGGCGTTTGTTTCGCTTGAGGTTGCGCCAGGCTAAACGGAAGGCTATCATTCTTCAATCCTGCCGTCAACCAAACGGAAAATTGCTTCCGTGCGCTCCATTACGCGCGGATCGTGAGTAGACAGAATAAACGAGGTGTTGTACTCATCGCGCATCTGTTTCATCAAATCAACGATAGCCTTACCGGTTTCACTATCGAGGTTAGCGGTTGGTTCGTCGGCGAGGACAATCACGGGCTTCTTTACCAGAGCGCGTGCCACTGCCACGCGCTGCTGCTCACCACCGGACAACTTGTTGGGCAAACGATGTTCCTTACCTGTCAAACCGACCTGCTTAAGGATATTAAGGGCAGCATCACGACGCGAAGATTTTGTATATCCGGGCAGAATTTCCAATGGTAGTTCAACGTTTTCACAAGCTGTGAGCACCGGAACAAGGTTGAACTGCTGGAAAATAAAACCTATCTTTACCCTTCGTAGCGCCGTTCTTTCCTTTTCACTTAGGCTCTTCAGGTTCTCTCCTCCGACAATAACCGTTCCCTCGTCAGGCACGTCCAATGCGCCGATTAAGTTCAACAGCGTGGTTTTCCCCGAGCCCGATGGACCGGCAAACGCCAGAAAGCAGCCCTGGTGTATAGTAACGTCCACACCACGCAACGCTTGAACACGACCATTATCATAGTTCTTTATCACGTTTTGCGTTTCAACAATCGTTGATAAATTCATTATTAGCTCGTATTATTTACATTAAACGGGTAGGGTGACAAGAATGTCTGCACTACCTGAAAAAGTTTAATAATTAATATGAACATAAGAAACCATTTCGTCAAGTGAATTAGTACTGTACTATTAAACAAACTAAAAGAAAATCAAATAAAAAGTTGCCAAACACAATTATTATGATTATTTTACCGCAATGTTATTTAGTGTCTGACCGGAAAGCCCCTTTTTTGTCATTCCCGCGAAGGCGGGAATCCAGATAACTTATTGTTTCTCCTGGATTCCCGCCTTCGCGGGAATGACAAAAAGGGGTTAATATCCAGTAAAATG
>JAVCDD010000094.1 GCA_030765125.1 Candidatus Hatepunaea meridiana | reverse complement strand
TTCATCGAGTTCTCGGGCTCTACGGTTTGCCTCTGCCAACCAATTTTCAGCTATTTCATCTTCTGCCGACGCTTCAAGGCTCAGCAGGAGTTTCTGAGCTAATGCTGCCCGTTCTTCCTCAGATAGATGAAGCGCTTCATTTGCTATTTGTTTTAGATTCATAAAAATTCCTTTCCATGCATACACCTGACTTTCTAAGCATCGTAGCCCGGATTCTCCGAATCCGGGGATGTTTTTCGGTTTATATGGCAACCCCGGTTTCGGGGAAACAGGATTACGTTACTGCTTAGACTTCTTTTTAGAATTTAATTTGTTCATTGCTTCAATCAACTCTCTCTTGTTACTGAGAGCCTGTTTGATTTTTATAGATAATTCCACAAGAACAGTACGTATACTTGTTGCTATTTCAAGACATTCGCTATCGGTAAGCTCGTGAATACCTCGACTAGTAGAACTATAAAGGAAGGTAATTGGATTATGTCCGTTTATCAATAAGACTGGAGGTATAGCATCCTTGACTATTTCAACAGCTCTCTTGAATTTATGCTCAGAGAGGGAAGATTCAAGAGTTGTGATTATTTCCTTATCTGCGTTTATACCCTTTGATACTCTCAATATCTCACTAATCAATTTCTGCCACTGTTGATCTACAATACGCCGATAATAGGCGCATGCACCAATACCAAAACCTTGGTTTTCACATTGTCTTCCCGATAGAAATAAATGACTATCATCACCAATCAATGTCAAGAAGTGATTTGGAACCGGCGGTCCAAAAGAAGGAATTTCACCTAACTTTACAATATGACAAATTTCTTTGTCTCGAACATGAACTCTGACAGCAAAGATTTTATGGGATATTTCACAATTTCGGCAAAAGTAATTGAAAAAGATATTATAATATTCACCAAATTTTATAGGGGGAATGGTTCCATAAGAGCCATCAAAGAACCTTAAACCTTTGCAATTATCGCAATATAGTTGAAGTTCCGGACTTTTAATTTCGATCCGATTATATGTCAGACTCTTAAAAGCTTGAGTAACCTGTACTTGCCTACCAGGTGGAATTCTTTGAAAAAAATCAACTAATGTATAAGTAGTTGATTCATCTACTTTGGTCGAATTTCTTTTGTGTGACATTATTTCTCCGGAATTCAGATTTGATTATTATGTGGTGTTAAAGTCTGACTGCAAGTAGCCCGGTTTCTCCAAAGCCGGGATTAATCGGTGGCGGATAGCGAAATTCGTCATCGTATCAACACCAATTTTGTCGTCCTTTCGAGCCCATTGGCGTTTAACCGGAGTAAGTACACGCCTGAAGGTATACTGTTTGCGTTCCAGACCGTCTGATAATGACCAGCAGACTGCCTTTCGTTCACAAGACTTGATGCTTCCCTTCCTTCAACATCGTACAGCATCAGCGTGATAAACGCATCCCGGTTAAGGCTATAACTGATGCTGGTGGTTGAGTTGAAGGGATTGGGATATGCAGGGAATAGATTGAATGCAATTGGTAAGTGATAGCAAGTATCGGAGCTAACCCTCACATATTCTGAAAAATCAAGTATAATGAGACCGTTTTCTCTCAATGAAACAAAAGCGGAGTTTCCAGAAATGAAAATGTCCCGTGCACTTCCAGGTGCGTAATAAGTGTCAACTAAACGAGGCTTTTCTGGATCTGCAATGAAGATTACACAAACACCACCTACACCGTCTGCAACATAAGCATAATCACCCATGACTGTAACATCATATGCATATCCCGGAGTGTCATAATAGCCAATCTCATCAGGGTGTTCAGGATCAGAAACGTCCAAAATGCGTAGACCACGGCTTTCATCGGCAACATATGCAACATTATCTGAGACAAAAACGCTCAAAGCAAATCCCCGGGTATCGTAAAAGCCGACTTCTTCCGGAAGTTCCGGATTAGAGATATTAATAATCCTCAGACCACTGGTATTATCCGCAACATATGCATAGTCGCCCTCAACAGCAATACCATAGGCAGATCCAGGAGTATCACAAGAGCCAATCACAAGGAGACGTCTTGGGTCATATATATCAATCACACGAAGACCATCTAGTCCACAAGCTATATATGCAAATTCACCTTCGATAGAGATATTATGAACACTTGACACCACATTAAGATTTATGGAACTAATAAACTCAGGGTTCTGCGGATTTGAAATGTCAATATCAAATAAATATCTATGATGTTCTCTCGCCATCAAAACATATGCATAGTCTCCTGACACTGCCTTACCACCATTGGCTGACCAGTCAGGATGGTTGTAAGCTCCTACTGAATCGGGATTTTGTGGATCGGAAATGTCTAAGACGAGTAAATCGTCACCTCCTCCAGATATGAAAGCATAATCACCTGAAACAAAAACATCACTGGCATACCTAACAGTTTCACATCGGATGCCTCTCAGTCCTTTTCCGGTCAAATCTACGGTGATCTCATTGTTGTCAGGATCGTTCGATGTGATAGTTAACACTCCATTGAATTCCCCATCTTCTTCAGGTGCAAATGTAACAGTTACTTCGTGATTATTATTTAGCTCAATCATAATATCGTCTTCAAAATCAACACTGAAAAAATCTCCTTCAACAGTAATGTCTGAGATTATCAAGGTGTCATTCCCGAAGTTTGTGATGGTCATAATGGAATTATTACTGTTCTCAACAGTTACTATACCTAAATCAATATTTCCGGGAACAAAAACTCTCGAAAATGAAAGGATGCGAATTCCTGCGCGATGATCTGCTACATAAATATAATTTCTAACAATATCCACATTAAACGCGAAATCTACTGTATTAAAGGATACTATTTCTTCAGGGTTTTCTTTGTCTGAAACGTCAACAATACGAAGTCCACTCGCATAGTCAGCAACGAAAGCAATATTACATAATACTTTTACACCATATGCATGCCCTGGCGTATCAAGCGATCCAATCTCACAGGGATTTTCAGCATCAGATACATTGATAACTCGTAATCCACTCATATGGTCAGTTACAAAAGCGTAATTATCTATCACAACGACATCAGTGACAGCATCATTGGCTTCAACATATCCCATTTCTTCCGGATGTTCTGGATTAGAAATATCGATTATTCGTAGCCCCTCTTGATTGTCAGCTACATAAGCGCATTCACCTGTAACAAAGACTCTCCATGCGTGACCATTTGTGTCAAAGTAACCGACCTCATTTGGATTCTCTATATCAGAAATGTCAATGATTCTTAAACCGCTCTCCCAATCAGCGATATAGGCATAATCCCCTGCAAGATAAATTCCATATGCACATCCGGGAGTATTAAATGATCCGACTTCATTTAAATTATCAGGATCTGAAACATCTATTATTAGCAAACCATTACTGTAACCAGCAACATAGGCGAGGGTATCTACAACTAAAACATCAAATGCATTATCCATATCATCGAAAGAACCAATTTCACTTGGGTTCGTTGGGTCTGAAACATCAATTATTCGTAATCCTCCTTCCCAGTCTGCAACGTAAGCTATTTCATCAACAACGGTTAAGTCGAATGCTCGTCCTGGTGTGTCACAGTATCCAATTTCCTCAACAGCGGGTTGTGCAAACATCAGAGTAGCTGTTGTAGTAAGGATAACGAATATGAGAATATTAATATTTTGACGCATAATAACCTTCCTCGTTTATTTTGTCATATTCAAATATGACATTATTTTTCTTAAAGTATCGTAGTCCAGATTCTCCGAATCCGGGATTGTTTTTTCGATTTATACGACAATCCCGGTTTCAGAGAAACCGACCTACAAAAAAGCGGAGAGGGTGGGATTCGAACCCACGGTAGACAGAGCCTACAACGGTTTTCGAGACCGCCCCGTTCGACCACTCCGGCACCTCTCCTTAAGGTCTTAATATACGGATTTTATATATAACAGTAAAGAAAATTTTTGAATTATGGATTTTGAATTTTGAATTGTCATGAATGATTCTGTTGAAAAAGTCAATTATTACAGAATTCCCTTCCCATTTTGTCATTCCCGCGAAGGCGGGAATCCAGTTTGAAGAGCTTTAAATACTTGAAAACTCTGGATTCCCGCCTTCGCGGGAATGACAAAATGGGAAGTATTTCAACAGAATCATGAATCACATACTCTTTTCTTTAATTCAAAATCCAACATTTAAAATTCATAACAAAAACAACCTGAAGGTTGAACTCTGAACCTAATCATCCTGCCAGCAATGTTCTCGGTCGGGTGCGATAATCCTGCCTTAGTTTGGCGCGCAACTCAGGGAAGGGTTTCAGGTCGGGGTACTTGTCTAACAACGCTTCGGCGGCGTTGTGTACGCGTTTTATTATTTTCCAATCCTCAGCAATATTCGCAAGCCTGAAACGAACCATACCGCTCTGGCTGGCGCCCAACGGATCGCCGGAACCTCGTAGTCGCAAATCCTCTTCAGCCAGTTTCAACCCGTCATCGCAGTCTTCCAACAGCTTCAACCTTTCAAATCCCTGTTCCCCCGGCAGTTCCGGCGTTATTAATACGCAGACCGCCGGTTTGCCCAGTCGTCCGATCCTGCCGCGTAACTGGTGAAGCTGCGAAAGTCCGAACCGTTCGGCGTTTTCGATGACCATCAGGTCTGCTTCCGGTACGTCTACGCCGACCTCGATGACTGCTGTGGCTGCGAGCAACCTGACCTTGCCGGATCGGAAGTCCTCCATTGCCTGCACCCGTTGTTCGATAGGCAGCCTGCCATGCGCCAGCGCCATCGGGATGCCCTTGAAGTCGATCCGTTGGTAGGGGATGAAGCGAGCTTCGGCAGCTTCCAGACCGGCGGTTCCCTCTTCGATGACCGGGAAGACGAGATACCCCCGCTCACCGGATTTCAATTTGTCTCGCAGCCAGCCGAATACTTTGTCGCGCTGTCCATCGTTTACGATTCGAGTTCTTACCTTGCGGGTTTTTCCGGGCAGCGGGGGAAGCAGCGAGAGATCGAGGTCGCCATAGACCGACAGCGACAGCGTTCTGGGGATGGGCGTGGCGGTCATCAGCAGTACGTGAGGTCGTTTGCCTTTGCTTACTAATCGGGCGCGCTGCCGGACTCCGAAGCGTTGCTGCTCATCTATAACGACGAGTCCGAGTCGCTTAATCTCAACCTTATCGTAGAACAGAGCGTGTGTGCCGATCACCAGGTTGGCGCGACCGACGGCAGCCTCGAATAACGCCTGTCGTTTCTCATCGGGATTACGTCCTGCGGTGATGAGGACGGCTCTCATACCGGCTGGTTCGCACCATTCGAGGGCTTTACGATAATGCTGACGCGCCAGCAGTTCCGTTGGCGCCATCAACGCCGTCTGGTAGCCGTTGGACGAGGCAACTGTGGCTGATAAGAACGCAATCACCGTTTTCCCCGATCCGACCTCACCCTGCAGGAGACGATACATTGGTCGTCCGGTGGTGAAATCGCTGTTTATTTCGGTCAGAACGCTTTTTTGACCATCAGAGAGTTCAAATGGGAATGTAGAAATTAAACTGTCATAGACCTCGCCACCAGGTTCAAGATTCAAACCTTCACCCTGTCTACGACGACGACGGAGCGCCGCCATCAGCAGTTGATGATGGAAGAGTTCGGCGAATTTCAGCGCTGCTATAGCCTTGTCGAATTCTTTCAATGATTCCGGCTGGTGCATTCCCTTGATAGCATCCCGAAGGTTAACAAGGCTGTGCGTTCTCCTGACCTCATCCGGTAGATAGGGACCGTTACCGTCCCATTCGGAGATGATTTGCCCTATCAGTTCCGTCCAGTTTTTACGCGACAGACCGGCTTTCTGCCAATCTGCTCCAGAAGGATACACCGGAATAAGTCCAACATCCATATCAAGCGTCATATCATCGTTCAGGAATGTGATCTTGGGATGAACCATCTGCGGACCATCGAAGAAGGTCAGTTTGCCGTGAAAGGCGACCTTTGTGTCAGGGGTCAGCTTTGAGACGAGGTAACGGTAACCTTTGAACCAGATTCCGGTAACGTATCCGGTGCCATCGGAGATATTTACCAGAAAGCGTCTTTTCTTCCAGGCTCCTTTTTCACCTACCGATTCGATCGTGCCCACAGCGGTGATCTCTCCCTTCTGCTCCGTCATCAGGTCTTTCAATGGCAGCGTTCCCCGCCGGTCAATGAAGCGGAGAGGCGCCAGCAACAGAAGGTCACCAATGCTTTTGAATCCTTTATTCCTCAGGAATTCACTGCGTTTGGGACCCAGTCCGTTTATATCTTCTATGTGGTCATTCCAGAATAGCATGAAGTTCTTCACGTCTTAGTTCCGCTTTTGTCTGTCTTAATTGTAATCTTATAATCGATCGTCGACGTATTCTTGCGAGTTGTTCCTCAGTTAATCCTGATTTCAGACTATCATTATTTTGCTCTCTGAATTGAATGGTATCTTTGAGAGCTAAGCATTTTTCCAATCTTACTATTTCGTCTTTAAGATATTCAATGCGTTGATCCATACGTCGTCCTCTATACCAGTCAGTGATATTTCCGCTTCTAGCGGCAACTGTAACGATAATACAAAGAACAATGAAATAGATAGTCAAACGTAATACAGCATTTTTCCATTCAAGCTTTTCGTTTTGTATTGTTTTTAATACCCACACAATCAGATACTTAAAAAGTCTGAAAAAGAAATAAAACAGGTAAGGGAATAATAACAAACTCCAAGATGTGAATTTCCAGTTGCTTGACCAGAAATAAGTCAAATGTTCAGGATAGATGTTGCCTCTTAGAATCCCACTTATCAGTATTTCTAAATAGCTTTGGTTTGGGCTTTTTAGTAATAGTATGTCAATGGAAAGAAGAACAAATCCCATAAATAACATAGGAATAAAATAAATGAACTCCTTTGCAACGATGTGTTCAATTTTCTTTTTGGTTTTTTCTTTCATCTATCCTCATTTATTAACAATGAATATCTGCTAGCAGTTGCTTTTATCTTATTGTACTTTCTTTTTTAACTCATCTATAAACTCATCAGAGTCAAATCCGTATTCCTTTATCGAAAGAACTGCAAGATTGACCGCCATATCATGCTCCTCTTCATTGGTGTCTGCGAGGTTGAAATAGAGGTCCATAAACAAACCGATGATACAAAGACGAAGACCTTTCGGAAACTCTGTTCCCTTAGATAAATATTCCGCCGCGTACGGCTCTCCGGTTGAACGAATAGTATTGATTAAATCCGCTTGGTCCTGTTCCGAAATGGAGTATTCGAGTCGGTGCGCCAAACGATTCCTGAGTTTTCCGAGACCCGCGAGACCTGGTACAAGCGACTCAGGTATTAATCCAAGAGCGTTACAGAGGTTTAACTTTGTGCTAAAGTTTAAGTGACATTGTTCAAGTGCATTAGGACGGAGAACGGCTGTGTAAATGAGTTCTGTAAGCACAGACTCGCAGTGCAAGTGTCCTCTAATCATGAAGGTGAGGATGTCGTTCGTCGCATTAAGTTCCTTGAAAAGTTTCAGGAAATGACGAGGGAACTTTTCTGTTATCTTTTCAGTTGGCATAATTTGTTACTCTACTGATCCATCTTCTTCTTTGCATTACCGATTACAATCATTGTCTCGATAATCTCAGCAACAATAGCAATCAGTAATACCCACCAGAGACAATTCAGAAGCCAATCTTCAGAATTTCGCAGAAAGATGAATGCAAGCGCCATAGCAATGAAAGCTACTGGAATAACGATGCTTTGTAGTAGTTTGTAATTGGAAAGTTTCATCTTGAAGAAGATGATCTTTGCCACTTGTTCTTCGGGCATTTGTTTCTCCTTTTGTTAATCTACCGCTGTCATCCCGCCGCGGTTGACAGCATTGTAGGAAATGTTGCTGTCAGGGACGGCGCCCTGACAGCGCAGAAATTTGGGGACAGTATACCTATTTTATTAATAGTCTGAAGTTCTCCAAGGACATAAGATAAAATAGGTATACTGTCCCCAAATTTTCCCTTTTACTAATCCAACGCCTTCCTATTCTTCGTTACAACGATAAGCTGTTCCTTACAGTTCTCCAATTTCTCTCTCTCGTGAACAACAATATTCTCAGGCGCCTTATTGATAAACTTGTCGTTTGACAGCTTATTTTCAGCGCCTTTTATCAATTTCTGTAAACGGTTTATTTCCTTGTCAAGACGCTCGCGTTCAATATCTATATCAATCAGATCCGCTAATGGTACGAACAGTTCGACCTCGTTTACTACGGCTGAAGCTGATTGTAAGGGGCGTTCTTTGTCGAATGATATGTCTGATAAGGTTGCCAGCCGCTTGACGTCAATTATATTTGCTTCGGTTGTTTGGCGGTTTTTCAAGATGCATTCGTTCAGCACAACCGACGCCTTCCGATCCGGCGGGACACGCATTTCTGAACGGATGTTCCTTATTGCGCCTATGATACGCTGCAGGAAGTCCATCTCGGACTCTGCATCGGTGTCCGCTTGAAAGTCCTGCGGCTTTGGGAACGGAGCCCACATTATACTCGTTGCAAAGGGCTGTCCTGCGCGATCTTTTTCAAGTTGCGGCGGTAGATTATCCGGGTAGTATTCCCTCAGTTCCTGCCATAGTTCTTCTGTAATGAAGGGCATTCCAGGATGTAACAACCTTAGTATTGTCTCGTAAATCGCTACTGCGAGAGTCAAAGTCTCACGCTTGACGTCTTCCGGAGTATCAGGCGTCAGACGAACCTTAATCATCTCCAGATACCAGTCGCAGTACTCCTTCCAGGTGAAGTCGTACATCGTCATCATACTGTCGTTCAGACGATATTTATCAGCGTTGTTAATGACTTTCTCCGTTGCAGCATGCAAACGGCTGACTATCCAGCGATCCGACAGCGGTGCATCGGGAGACAGATTGAAGGGATCGGAAACAACCGGCTTCGTATTTAGACGATCAATATGAGATTTAAGGAAACGGAAGCTATTCCATATTTTATTAGCAAAGTTTCGACCACCTTCAAAGCGTGACGGTGTAAGCTTGATATCCTGTCCTTCGGTTGCCAATGTGATCAATGTGTAGCGGACTGCATCACCGCCGTACTGTTCGACCATTTCAGCCGGATCGATGCCGTTGCCGAGTGATTTGGACATCCAGCGACCAAGTTCGTCCTTAATCATACCTGTAATGTAGACGGTTTTGAACGGTATCTCATCCATAAACTCCATAGCTGCCATAACCATCCGCGCCACCCAGAAGAATATGATGTCATAGCCGGTAACCATCACATCGGTCGGATACCAGAATTTAAGAGCATCCGTTTCCTCAGGCCAACCGAAGGGGGAGAAGGGCCATAGCCAGGAACTGAACCAGGTGTCGAGCACGTCTTCGTCCTGTTTCAGGTTTTTAGAACCGCATTTCTTGCATTGATCTGGTGTTTCAGTTTTAACGTTGATCTCACCACAATCCTGACAGTACCAGACCGGAATGCGATGCCCCCACCAGAGCTGTCGGGAGATGCACCAGTCGCGGATGTTCTCCATCCACGAGTAATACACCTTCTCCCAGCGAGCCGGATAGAAGCGGATTTTGCCTTCTCTGACGACCTTCAGCGCAGGCTCGGCAAGCGGTTTCATCTTGACAAACCATTGCAGCGATTGGTAAGGTTCAATCATCGTCTTGCAGCGCTGGCAGTGTCCGATTGACGTCTTGTAATCCTCGATCTTTTCAAGCAATCCACGCTCGCGCATAGCGTTAACAACGGCATCTCGCGCCTTAAAGCGATCCATACCTTTGAATAACTCACCGGCGTTATCATTCATAACGCCGTCTTCATCCATAACAACAACGGAAGGAAGATTGTGGCGCTGCCCCATTTCAAAGTCATTCTGATCGTGGGCGGGGGTGACCTTGACTTGTCCGGTACCAAATTCAGGGTCAACGAACTCGTCTCTAATCATCGGGATTTCACGTTCGACTAAGGGCAGGATGATGGTTTTATCCCAGAGGTCTTTGAAGCGTTCGTCACTGGGATTAACCGCAACCGCTGTATCACCGAGCATTGTTTCAGGGCGGGTTGTAGCAACGGTTACGAATTCATCGCTATCTTTAATCGGATAACGGAAATACCACAGGTGATGATCGTGATCTTTATGATCCACTTCTTCATCTGAGATCGCCGTCCGGCAGCGCGGACACCAGTTTACGATATATTTTCCACGGTAGATCAGACCTTTTTCATAGAGATGAACGAAGACTTTGGCTACTGCATTCGAGAGCCCTTCATCAAGTGTGAATCGTTCGCGCGTCCAGTCGGCTGAGTCGCCTAACAGCTTTTTCTGCTCAAATATCCGATTGCCGTACCGTTGTTTCCAATCCCAGACGCGTTCTACGAACTTATCCCGACCTAAATCCTGGCGCGTAATGCCTTTTCCTGCGAGTGTTTTCTCAACCACGTTCTGAGTAGCAATACCGGCGTGATCCTTACCGGGCTGCCAGTGGGATTCAAATCCCTGCATCCGTTTGAGGCGGATCAGCATATCCTGCAATGTATCCTGCAAAGCGTGCCCCATGTGCAGTTCACCAGTAATGTTCGGTGGAGGCATAAGGATGCAGTATGGTTTTTTCCCTGAATTTGGGGATGCTTGAAACAGGTTATTATCTTCCCAATAGCGATACCATTTGGTCTCAACCGCTTTGGGATCATAAGTTTTTGAGATGTTTGTCATTGTTGTTGCTATACTTTTTTTTTACCGCAGAGTGCGCAGAGAACACAGCGGAGACTCGTCTCTGATGAAAATTGTGCGCCAAGTTTTTATGTTTACCGGATTCTCAAAATAGTGTTCCTGGAAAATCCGGTTGAAGTAGAGCCTGCCGGTGAAGGCTGGGTTGCCGGTTGATAGTTGCTTCATTTTTTCTTCACTAACGGGCAGCGAGAAATTAGCGATTACCAGATCAGGTTTAAATATACCTAACGAGTAATCGAAATCAAACTTATTATGACCGGGTAATGTCCCATCGCTGACAACGGGAAGTTTAGCAATATGAGGATCTACCTTGCCCAGGAAGTCAATTCCGTAACGCTCTGAAAAGTAGAAAACTGAACCTGCCCAGAAATCTGCTACTGTGCAGTCTTCCGGCGTATTATTCTTTATGAGCAGTCCGAGCTTGATGTTTTCAATATTGCATTTCTCAGGCTGCCGGTCTTGTGCGAAAGTATAGGGAGTGTGTACAGGTAAACTCATTAGTAATAATATTGAAACTATGATAACTCCTGCACTTCGCCCTGATGTAAGATGCTGAATACCTTGAAATCCCAATATCATTAACAACGGAATAAACGGCATAAAGAACCTGTAATCAATAAACGCATCACCGCCGATGTAAGCAATATATATCGAGTATAAGAAGAAACCGATTATTAAGAGAATAATGTCTTTTCGTCGCGACAGTGCAGTACCGATTACAACTAATACTACTAACAACCCATAATGTGACAAAAAACTCAACACATATTTTAGACCAACTATGTATTTACCTGACCAGTTCATTGTTTTCAAATAGGCTGTACTCGGCAGAATGTCTCCATAATAAATTATTCTGAAAATAAAATGGGCTAACGGGATTAATAGAGACAAACCTATGTAAAGAAATACTGTCCGACGATTCTTGTTGAGCAGGAATGATAACGCATATAACAACGCTGAAAGAACAACTGCATCGGCTCGAACTAACGATATAGCTCCAATTATCAAGTAGGTTATTAAATTGACCTGGTCGTCTTGCGATTCCTTGATCGTTCGATATACGGATAGCATAAACAGAAATGATAAAAGTACAGCTTCAAATCCATCAAGGCAGCAACCCATAACATTGATATTCAGTACAAATCCTAATACTGAACCGTAAATCACGAACGAATTGCTTTTAAATAGATGACATAGACGTATTATCACGGGAATAGTGCATGCGATCAAAGTGATATTTGTCAGCAGGATGATGAGCGAGGTCTTCGATGATGCTTTAACAAATAAATGGACAACCGACATATAGATAGTCCAGAGGAAATTAGAGTAGCCTTCTACCCTTTCACCCGGATTCCACACCAATCCAAGTCCGCTTATAAAATTGCGTGCATACCTCATAGAGATCATCTCATCATCGATAAGCCACCAGAATCTTTCACCATCGATAGTAGCGCTCTTGCAGGTAATCATAAAGTACATATACGATATAATTACTAATAATGCAGCAAAGATCAATAAGAATTTTTCATTCAATATACGCGAGAATACATTTTGAAGTCGTGTAACGATCAAAATACTGAAGAATAATGCCAAAGAACCATACCATAAACTATTATAACCGAGTCTAACAATAACGCTGGAATCAAGCGATCCACCTCTTAGGGTTGAGTAAAGCGTTTGTAAGATACCGTTAAACCAATCGCTGTTAAGCAGTATGATGCCGATTGCGATTAGGAATGCACCGAATATTATTGGGAGTAGTTTATTGTTCATTGGCTTAAAGCGATTGAAGATAATTTTACTTCATCACAAGTCTATGCCTTGAGTTGTAAACGAACAGGAACGCCAGCCTCCTTTATCGAGCACACGTAGTTTATTATATCCGATATCCAATAATAATGCTGCAGCGTTTTCAAACCAAAATATCAGGTTATCAGACTTATGCGCGTCTGAATTAATCATAACAGGGATATTCAGATCATAACACCTTTCAATTATCCACTCGCTGGGGTAAGGCGCTTTCAATATTCCCTTAGCAATCCCATTTGTATTCAGTTCCAGGATAGCTGATGAATTTGCTAATACTTTCAGTGTCTTGTACACTTCTTCTCTATACCATTCTTCATCTTCAGTGAAATAGGTATTATCTCCATTATTTTTCTTTACAACATCAAAATGACCTATAATATCGGGACAATCATTCTCAATCATAAGCCTGACTCGATGATAGTATTCCTTTACAAGCTTTTTTATATTACAGTCAAATATTTCATGGAAACCTTGTATAAATGTACGACGATTGTCTATCTCCCAATAAGTTCCGTTATTTAATTGTCCAATAAAATGAACTGAACCAATCCGGTAATCAAGTCCTATGTTGTTGAAATAAGGTTTATTCGGACCGATCAATCCTGGAATGAAATCTATCTCTAACCCGAGTAATATCTCTAATCGGTCTTCAAATTCACCTTTCAAATTGTTTATTGTTTTGCAATATACAGGTAGCTGAGATACAGGGAGATTCCAGCTCGTTTTGAATGGAACCGGAGCATGACTCGAAAAGCCGAGTACTTTTAATCCCTTTTTCATCGCAGATTCAGCGAATTGAATAGGCGACTCGATCCCATCGCAAAATGTTGTATGGGTATGGTAGTTAGTCCAGGTCAAGTTGTTATCCTGATTGTTATAATGCTGTTTGAAGGCAGGATAAATCCGCCCCTACGCGAAATGACCCTATCATTTCAAAACTCCCAATCCAATTTCGGCTTCGGCAATCGTATAAGATTGTCCAGCTTCTTAAGCAACTCTTCCGACGCCGACAATTCATCACTTACAGCCAGACTGCTTGCCGGAAGCACACCGAACCACATCCTCGTGAAAGCTCCGACGGATGCTTTCATAGTAGACAAGCTCTTATCGGAACCCTTTTCTGCGTTTGAATCAGCGCCCAAAGTGATAATATAATTACCAGATATTCCTTTCCATTCAACGTCTTCATCGAGATATTTTTCAATAGGATCATTAAGAATCAGATTGAATCTAACTTCATCACCGTTAAGATGTGTTCTTTCCAGGCATTTCTCAAGGTTACAGATACGTAATTGCCACCACGCTGCGGCTCTCATAGTGTTCTGAGGCGTTTCAATCTTGATTGATGAACTTGCTGCCAGTCCTCTTTAGTAATTCTGCTTGGTACGCGCGGTTTTATATCAATATTCAGCGATGAAGGTGAAAAGCGGATAATATGTTCATAAGGTCCGGTGCCGTAGCCTAGTTTATCATAATAGCCCTGTTCAAACATCCCCAGACCGCTCACCAATGCTCCTTCCGTAGCGTCAAGCGCTATTCGTGTTGCTGTCAGACGTCCCGCAAGATGTTGCTTACGGGCGATCAAGCTTGTCGTCACTCCGGCAATTCCGGAGAAGCTGAGTTTCTCTCCCAGATAGTCAATATCTCCGGGTAAGCTGATGACGAGACACTCCGGTTCGTTGTTTATATCAGCAACAATGGCTCTGGCGGATTCTATCAGAATATCCATCGGTTTAGGATTATCCTTTTCAATCCAACCAATTTCCTGCCAGATACGGTTTACTGCCTTTTTATCCTTTTCAGGATTGTAGTTTCTGTAATTCATTATTTTCTCTTAGGAATTTTACCGCAGAGAGCGCAGAGGTCACAGAGGTTTTTTGTTCAGAGTTCGCGCTTTAGCTCGTTCCCACGCTCCAGCGTGGGAACGAGTATCTTCTCCGGTTTCCTCATTCCCAACTTGATTGGGAATCCAGTAAATCCTTGAATTCTCTGGATTCCCAATCAAGTTGGGAATGAGGAAAAAGACAACCTGAAGGTTGAACTCTGAACTCTGAATTAAAAAATCTCTGCGCTCTCTGCGGTAAAAATAAATAAAAAAACCGGCTTGGAATGCATCCGCGCCGGTTTTTTCAAGCTTTATATTAATCTAAAAGATTCTTAGCTTGATCCATTCGGCGAGCGGACCCCACCAGATACCAAGTATGACCGTTGGTACGACGGTTACCAGTGTGAGAACCGCGGTTAGTTTTCCTAACTTGAGCGGCGCTTCGCTATTATCAAATTCAGGTGATGGATCGTGGAGGTACATATCGCGGATAATCCTCACATAGTAGAACAGCGATACGACAGCGTTCGCGATACCGATCATTGCCAATGCCCACATCTTAGCTTTAACGACCGCTGCAAAGAGGTAGAACTTCCCGATAAATCCTGCTAACGGAGGAAGACCGGTCAAGCTGAATAGAAAAACCGCTAACGCCAGCGCAGGTAACGGATTCCCCTTCCCGAGTCCTTTGAAATAACCAATCGAATCACCACCTAGATGCCGTTCAACCCAATCCACAACCAGGAAAGCGCCCAGGTTCATAAACATATAGACTACAAGATAGAACAATACGGCTGTAACTGCAAGGTTGTAAAGCTCACCTTCAGGCATTGAAACAATAACAGCAAAGCCCATCAGGATATAACCGGCGTGAGCTATAGATGAATAGGCTAACAGACGTTTTACACTGTCCTGCCAGATAGCGCCCAGGTTGCCGAAGGTCATCGTCAAGGCAGAAACCATCGTTATCAGACCTACTCCTGAAAGACCATATGCTGGTTTTAAGGTTGCGAATAACGGCATAAGTCTGAACAACGCAGCAAAACCGGCAGCCTTGGGCAATACTGAAAAGAAAGCTGTTATCGGCGTTGGTGAACCTTCGTATACGTCAGGACACCAGAAGTGCATCGGAACCATAGCGATCTTGTAGCCGATACCGGCTAACACCAGGATCAATCCGACTATCTGTGCAGGACTGCCGGATGAAAGTTTCGTCAGCTCCGCAGCCATTTCCGGAAGTCCGGTATTTCCTGTTAATCCATACAGCAGCGAGAAACCATAGAGCAGAAGACCGGATGAGAACGCTCCGAATATGACGTATTTCAATGCCGCTTCACCGGAACGTGGATCTTTTCGCTTATAGCCTGCCAGAACGTAAGACGGTATGGAAACCATTTCTATCGCTACGAACAAGGTAACCAGATCATTAGAACCGGCGAGCAGGAACATCCCCAGTACACTCGAAAGGACGAGAATGAACGGTTCACCCTCTTTCTTAAAGGATGAAACCATAATGCCGATGGCAATCAGGGCGGAGATGGCAAAGAACACGCGAAAGAACAGCGTTACGCCATCCTGAACGACCGCATTAAACAGGTATGCGCCGATCTTTTCGTTTCCGGTGAGCGCTATGATAGTTAATACTACTAAAAGAATACCACCGGCAGCAGCTATCGTGTTTCCCTTATTCCTGTGTATTATCAGATCGACTATCAGCAGTATCAACAAGCCGCCAACTAATACAAGCTCGGGAAGAAAGGGGATTAGATCGCCCGGATTAAAACTTATAACGGTTTCACTCATAATGGCGTTGCGCTTTGTACAATTTGACCTAAGTACGACATCGTTGCATTCATCAGATTAAGTATCGGATGCGGCCAGATGCCGAGGAACAAAACAATAACTGCAAGCGGTACTAATGTAAACAACTCACGTCCGTTGATTTCAGCAATATCTTCATATTTGGGGTTTGTAGCGCCAAAGAACATACGTTGCAGTGTCCATAGCATATAGGCTGCGGTGATGATAATACCAAAGATTGAAATAATAGTCAACGTTCTGAAGACCGGAAATGCGCCGATGAATACCATTGCTTCGGAGATGAACCCGCTAAGTCCCGGCAGTCCCATTGCAGCGAAGAAAGCAAATGTGGTTACGCCAAGATAGCGTGGCATCACGTTGGCAAGTCCTCCGAAACCGGCAATTTTGCGGTGGTGGGCTCTATCATAGACGACGCCTACCAGGAGAAATAGCATTGCGGTGATAGTTCCGTGGTTGAACATCTGGAATACTGCACCGTTCATACC
Source organism: Candidatus Hatepunaea meridiana (assembly GCA_030765125.1). Classification (GTDB taxonomy): domain Bacteria; phylum Electryoneota; class AABM5-125-24; order Hatepunaeales; family Hatepunaeaceae; genus Hatepunaea; species Hatepunaea meridiana. The sequence goes on along the minus strand of JAVCDD010000094.1, from coordinate 14,015 downwards.
TGCATCGGTTAAAGCTGCCATACCAAGCAATACGTAACCCATGTGCGAGATCGAACTGTAGGCAACCAGTTTCTTCAAGTCCGTCTGCGCCATAGCGCAGAAGGCTCCGTAAATGATGTTAATCGTTCCCATCAGCGCCAGGAACCAGGCGAGGTAATGGGTCATATCCGGCAGGATTGGATAACTGATGCGCAGCAGTCCATAAGTTCCCATCTTCAGCAGTACTCCGGCAAGGATGACGGATATAGCCGTCGGCGCTTCAACGTGTGCATCCGGCAGCCAGGTGTGGAACGGGAAAACCGGCACCTTGATAGCGAAGCCGATGAATAGACCGAACCAGAGCAGTATCCGCGCTGTGTTGAGGCTCATTATTCCAAAATGGTTGCCTTGATCCATCATGTGCAGCATATTGAACGTATTCGCGCCGGTGACAGGATCGTGAACGTTGAAATAAAACACCAATATGACTATCAACATCAGCACCGAGCCGATCAAAGTATAGATAAAGAACTTGATAGCCGCATAAACCCGCCGCGGACCGCCCCAGATACCGATCAGGAAGTACATCGGCAGCAGCATAATTTCCCAGAAGACATAGAACAGGAAGAAATCAAGCGCTACGAACGTTCCAAGCATACCCGTTTCGAGCAGCAGGAACATTATATGATAGCCCTTAACGCCTTTCTTGATGTTCCAGGAAGCGGGGATACAGAGGAAGCTAAGCAGCGCAGTCAACAGAATCATCGGGAAGGACAGTCCGTCTATCCCAACAAAGTAGTTGATATGGAAGATCGGTATCCAGGAATGTTGTTCAACGAACTGAAAGCCGTCAATCTTGTTGATGCCGAGCAGACTCCGGTCAAACTGCGGGAAAAGCGCGAGCGCAATCAGCAAAACAACTCCGGTTGCCGCTAACGCTATCCAGCGTATCAGCTTATCATTATCCCGCGGTAGGAAAGCGATAATAGCCGCACCTACCACAGGTGTGAATGTTATTAAAGTTAACGGACCCATAAATTTATCATTTTATTTTTGTTTGATTGTCTGATTGTCTGATTGTTTGATTGATTCATTGTTACATTGCTACTATACGTTATCCGAGATACCCACAACGGCTGTCAACCCGCCGCGGTTGACAGCAAAGCTGGGATTATTCCTCTTCCGGTGGAACAAGTGGTTCTATATACTCAATGAGTTGAGGTATATTCAATGTTACAGTATCCCATACTTCTTCAATATCAATATTATGGTATTGATGAATAAGTCTATCTCTCATCCCAGCAATCTTGCGCCATGGTACCATAGGATGGTTGTTCTTGAATTCATCTGATAAGTATTTTACAGCTTCACCAATCTGTAATAGTTGGTGTATAACGGATGATTGCGTTTTTAAGTCTTTAAAGAACACTCCATAGTCAATATTTCCCATAAAGATGAGTATAAGTCGAGCCGAGTTCAAAATATCAATCAAATATGCTGCTTCACTACGCAATGTAAAAAACCTTTGCGTTATTAATGATTGATTTCCGACGAATCCAATTTTGACTTCTTTCAACGGATCTTTTCGTTACAAGGTCGACCTTTCTGCCAACAATAACGGCTAAATCATCTTCCATATCTACATGATCCAACAGACTCCATCTCGCATTTGGCATGAAAGTAACAAGAAAGTCGACATCACTATCATCTCGAAAATCATCCCGCAATACTGAACCAAATAACTCCAGCTTCGCTATTTTCCAGTTGCGACAGAACTCAACAATCTTCTTACGCTCAATTGGAATCTTTGTGCTTGTTTTATTGTCAATAATACACATCATTTTATTTACATCAAGTAACCTGAAAAGGACCAATACAACCACCAGTATTTGCATCGTTCCTTAAGTCCATATAATGTATAGAATTAGGAGATTCACCATCAAACCATGAAGTTCCCGGATCATCACCAATAGCATCATCCCAACCGAAACCAAACTGATGTATATATTTACCGATCATTTCATAGTACTGACTTTCACGCGAAGAAGAACTCGTACGGTCATCTGCAGTTGGCAGCTCATGCGTAAATCCTTCTCTGGGCAGAAAGTGAATCTTCTTTTCCCATTCCTCGTCAGTCCAGGTATCTATATCACGGTTGTAAGCCCCTGAATCACCGTATTGAGCATTGCAAGCTAATTCGAACTCTATCGCTCGATAGGTAGCCTGGGAGAAGTGTTCATCAGCGAAAGCTATATATTCATCTTCCTTATCTTTGCTGCATCCACCAATTAGGAAGAAAGAAATAACATAGACCCAAAACAGCGATATGTATGATCTTTTCATGATTACTCCTTCAAGCGCTTTTGAAATAGGGGGACAGTATACCTATTTTTCTATAGATCATTGGTTATTCTGTGAATACTTATAAAAATAGGTATACTGTCCCCCTATTTCCTAAACCACCTTCATAATAATAAACAACCCCACCACAATCAAAGTATAAAGTATATACCTTTGCAACTGTCCCCCCTGGAATAACCTGACAAACCTTCCCCAGATACCGACGAACCAGGCGGTTAAGTTTACCAGCCCATCTACAATATTGTTATCGAACCAGCCATCAATAACCGCAAAGACACGGCTTAACCATGCTACACCGTTTACAATGCCATCAATAATATACAGATCGAACCAGCCCAGTATTTTAGCGAGGAGTATTGTGCCGTTAATTACCGTAGCGTGATATATTTCGTCTGCCCACCATTTGTTGAACATACCCTGATATAGCACTCCCAGCCTCTTTTGCCAAACAGCCGGATCGAGCTTTTTCGATTTCCAGAAATAACCGCCCGTTGCAATAAGGATACCGATTGTTGCCATTAAAATAGAAATAATCATTGCGCGTGTGTGCGCTTTGTGATGGACGTCATGATGAGCGTTGTGATGTTCGACCGGGTGAACTATCGGGTCTGTTTTATCGTGTTCCTCAGCAGCAGGTACGGTTCCGCCTTCCGCACCTACTGCCTCAGAATGATGTTCATTTGTAATCTCAACAGGAACGGCATCAGCGTGAATCGCAACCGTTTCATAAGCCCTTGGCGGATTGGGGAAGAGGGTGGCGAACCAGCCGTCTGCCGGTGAAAATGGATTTAAGCTGAAAAAGATGAATATGCTTAAGGTTGCCAGTGTTACTAACGGGAACGTCATCGTCCAGGGCGATTCGTGCACTTCTTTCTCCGCTTCGGGACCCGGTCTGAACGTTCCGGTAAACGTCATATAGATCAATCTAAACATATAGAACGCCGTCAGTATTGCTGCGCTAAAGCCGAATATCGGCAACAGCCAATGCGTGGGATGCATCATCCAGAAAGCGAGCGTTCCTCCGAGAATGGCGTCTTTAGAGAGAAAACCTGAGAAGAACGGCACACCGGACAGCGATAGGGTCGCAATCAGGAAAGTCCCGAATGTCAAAGGCATTAGCTTTCTAAGCCCGCCCATATTGCGCATATCCTGTGCGTCGGCGTCGCTGTGAACGTGATGAAGTGCATAATGCAGGGCGTGAATGATCGAACCGGAACCGAGGAACAAGCAAGCCTTGAACATAGCATGCGTTACAAGATGAAAGAACCCCGCCATATATGAACCAACACCCAGCGCCATAACCATATAACCCAACTGGGACAGTGTGGAATAAGCGAGCACTCGTTTTATATCATACTGCGCAACCGCAATAGTAGCCGCAAATATCGCCGTGAATCCTCCTATATAAGCGATAAGCAGCGAAGCGTCAAACGATAGGATAACAAAAATCCTGGCTGTCAGATAGACACCAGCGGCGACCATTGTAGCGGCGTGGATGAGGGCGGATACAGGCGTCGGACCTTCCATTGCATCCGGAAGCCACACGTGCAACGGGAACTGAGCTGATTTACCGATAGCGCCGCAGAAGAGGCAAAGACCTGCTACTGTCAATAGCACACCGGTTAGTTTTCCAGCCGTAACTCCAGCCGCAACTTCATGCAGGTTCAACGTTCCCAGCGTGGTGAAGACGATTAGAATTCCTATCAGCATCCCCGCATCACCGATACGGTTGGTGATGAACGCTTTCTTGCCGGCGTCAGCGGCTGAATCCTTCTCGTGCCAGAAGCCGATGAGCAGGTAACTCGAAAGCCCGACCAACTCCCAGAAGACGAAGATAATCAGCAGATTGTCAGCTAATATGACACCCAGCATGCTGAAGGCGAACAGACTAAGGAAAGCAAAGAAGCGCGAATACTTGGGATCGCCGTGCATATAACCGACGCTGTACAGGAATACCAGCGATGAAATCAGAGTGACCACCACCATCATCACAATAGCCATATTGTCTATCAGGAAGCCAATCCTTAAGCTGAAATCACCCCATGAAACCCAGTTAAACGACTCCAGTTCCATAACGTAGCTGGGATCGTAGTTCCCCAACACTCGAGTGAAGAACAGATATAATGAGATGGCGAGCCCGCTCCATATACCAATCAAGCTCACCCAATCACCGCCTCGCGGCAGCCGTTTGCCGAAGAATATAATTATCGCAAACGCAGCCAACGGTGCAAGTAAAACGTATGTAATCAGTCCGAACATATTTTTTTATAAGTGTGAAAGTGCGAAAGTACGAAAGTATGAAAGTGCGAAAACCCACCTTCTGTTATTCCCGCAACTAACTTACTGTCATTCCCGCGAAGGCGGGAATCCAGATCATGTTCCTGTTAGGTTACGCTTTGCTTGAAACCTGACAGGAACGCAGTGCGAAAGTATGAAAGTGGATTTTTTCTTTCGCACTTTCGCAATTTCGCACTAATACTTTATCCTTGGAGAATATTTACTTTGTTAACCTCGCTTGTGCCTTTAAGCCGATAGATGTTTAGAAATACTGCCAGAGCAACGGCAGCTTCTGCTGCGGCGACGATGATAACGAACAGCGCGGCAGCTTGACCGCTTAAGTTTCCGGTTGAAAAATGGCTGAAAGCGACAAAATTAAGTCCTGCCGAGTTAAGAATCAACTCGATGCCCATCAATACCGACACCGCATTTTTCCGGGTTATAACGGCAAGCAGTCCGAGGAGGAAGAGTGCGCCTGAAATAAACAGGTAAACGTTCAGATCGTGCATTATTACTCCTCCATCTTGAAATACCGCGCCAACCGCATAGCTCCGATAAGCGCCGCGAGCAGCAGAACACTTGCTAGCTCAAACGGCACCAGATAGCGGGACATAAGCAGGCGACCAAGTTCTTTCGTAGTGGGCGCAGCTTCCGCCGGGTTGACTGCCCAGGGGGTTTGCAGGATAACCCAAAGGATAACAATTCCGATCAGAGTAATTGGTATCAATGCCAGGAAACGTTGATGCGACTGCTCCGGAAGATCAATCGACATCACCTTGGTAGTGAGAAAAACACCGAAGATAATCAACGTCAATATTGCGCCGACATAGATCAGCAGTTGCGAAGCTGCCAGGAAGTCAGCCGAGAGATATAGGTACAGCGCGCCTACGCCGACAAAAGTGAACAGCAGTGCAAAGGCGCTGTAAATGATGCGGCTGTGAAATACGACAACAGCGGCTGATCCCACCGTCAACACAACGAAACACCAGAATATAAGTTCGCTTAGGAATTCCATATTTTATAAATTACAAATTTAAATATTTCAAATTTCAGGAGTGGCAGGTGTTCCTGCCTGCCGGTTCGTTAGTTTCATCTGCAGGCAGAGACGCCTGCTACTCCCTGTGTATAATTAATCCGTTTCAGGTTTAATTTCATCCTTCTTCGGTTTATCAACCGCCGGCTTGGCTGCCGGTTTAACACCCGGTTTAGCTCCAGGCTTTTTCTTCATTGCCGCCTTAGCTTTTTTACGTTCTTCATCTTTCGCTATCAAAGCCTGCTTCTCTTCGTCAGAAATGTTAGTGAAGTCAATATACAATTCCTCGCGTGTAACCGTAGAGGCTTCCTGCGGCGCTTCCCAGTGTAAGGATTTCTGTTCACAAACGTCAACGCACAAGCCGCAATATATGCACTTAGTGAAGTCAATGTCAAACTGAATGATGTGCATTTTTTTTGGTTTGCCATCAGGGAGAAGCCCGATATCTTCGTCTTTACCAGCGCGTAAGCCTTTGATGAAGATGACGTCTATGGGACAGATGCGCTGGCATTTATAACAACACTCGCAATCTTCGATGGTGTTGAAGAGCTTGGCGCGCGCCCGCGGGTACATTTCTTTAATTTCACGGGGATACTGAATGGTTATGGCACGTTCGAATATCATGTGTCGTAACGTAACCGCCATCCCGGCAATGATCGTAGTAACCCCGATCCAGATGTCTTTGAAGTAAGCAGCCATTTAAGATAGAATTATTATTTTTTTGACTCAGTATTGCCTGAATCTGAAACGTTGTTATTTTTTCTCGAAATGTAATCCATAATCACAAAGAATAAACCAATCAATACAAAGGTTCCCATTACCGATAAAAGAGTCATCTCGTAAGTATTCATTCTGTAAACACCCATTACAGATTATGCGACAAGAGTGTCGCATCTACTGATTACGCGGATTATGCGACAAGAGTGTCGCATCTACTGATTAAATAGAACAACCAACAACGAAACAATCAAAATATTCGCTAATGAGAACGGCAGAAAAACCTTCCAGCATACGTGCATCAATTGGTCGACGCGGAAGCGAGGCAACGTCCAGCGCAGCCACATCTGTACGGCTACAAGTATAACGGACTTGCTGATGAACCAGAACGCTCCGATTATATTATGCAAAACCGGGCTGGTTTCCGCTGAAACCTCAAGGAATGGAAGCGGTGCATACCATCCGCCCAGGAACAATGCTACGGCAACCCCCGACACCAGGAACATATTAGCAAATTCGGCAAAGAAAAACATTCCAAAGCGCATAGCGGAATATTCTACGTGGAAACCGATGATTTCAGACTCACCTTCCGGTAGGTCGAACGGACATCGGTTCACTTCAGCCAGACTTGCCCAGAAATAGATGAGAAAAGCTAACACCGTAAACGGCAGAGCTACAACCGTAAATGGGAGTTTAAAGCCTCCACCGCCAAATATCGTCCAATTCCAGAATCCACCTGCTTGAACGCTCACCAAATCCTGCATTGAAAGACTCCCTGCCATCAGTATCGGGATTAATAACGCTAACGCAACCGGAACTTCGTAACTAATCATCTGAGAGGCTGAACGCATAGCGCCGAATAGCGACCATTTATTATTCGACGCCCAGCCTGCCATTATGATGGCAATTACCACCAGCGACGAGATTGCTACAATATAATAGATACCAATATTCAGATCGGTACCAATCAGGTTAGCGGCAAAGGGCAGCGTGGCAAAAGCAGCAAACGAACTGGCGAATACTATATAAGGAGCGAGTTTAAACAATGGGCGGTCAACGGCGTCCGGAATAATGTCTTCTTTCAGCAGCAGCTTGAGCATATCGGCAACAGTCTGCAACCAGCCGTGGAACCCGCCGGTTTCCATCGGTCCCAAGCGATCCTGCGCCCAGGCAGAAATCTTACGTTCCAGCCAGATTGCAAACAGTGCAAAGACCGACACAAACGTGATCATTCCTACCATATAAATTAAGCTGATTGCGAGTTTAATGAAAAACCAATTCGCAGGATTGTTACAGAAGGAAGTTAAGACATTCATCGATCTACATCCCCCAATACAATATCAATGGATCCGATAAGCGCTACCATATCGGCGATCAGCAGCCCCGGCGCAACCTTTGGCATTACACACAAATTGGAGAATGACGGAGCCCGGCACTTAACCCGATATGGTTTTGCTTTGCCGTTGGAAATTAGATAGAAGCCTAATTCACCCTTGGGTTGTTCGGTTCGGAAATAGATCTCACCTTTGGGAACTTTAGCAAAGGTTTTGGGAATAGCTGCCTTGACGTCGTCACCGGGCATACCCTCCAGCCGTGTTGCTGCTTGTTCAATGATCCTTAGTGATTGCTCCACTTCACGCACGCGCACAATATAGCGATCCCAAGCGTCGCCGACCTGTCCCATCTCACCAGTTCCAATTGGAATGTCAAAATCATAGGTCTCGTATCCGCTGTACGGTTCGTTCTTGCGCAAATCCCATTTAACACCTGCACCGCGGATGTTAGGTCCGGTTACGCCGTATTGATAGCAGACGTCTGCCGGAATAACGGCAACGTTTGCCAGACGCTCGATAAATATTTTGTTGTATGATAAAAGCTGGTTAAGTTCAGGTATCTTTGGCTTCATATATTCAACGAATTCGTGAACTTTAGGCAGCCAGCCATCAGGTACGTCGTGCGAGAGCCCGCCAATCCAGATGTAGTTGAGTAACAGCCTGCCGCCGCAGATTTCCTCGAATAGATCGAGGATATGCTCGCGTTCCTGGATGAGCAGAAGGAACGGCGTCCAGGCGCCGATGTCCAGACTATAAGCAGCGATTGCTACACAGTGATTAGCAACGCGGTTAAGCTCTGTCACCAGCACGCGGATAGTCTGAATGCGTTCCGAAACCTCGATTCCGAACAACTTTTCACAGGCTAATACGAATCCAAGGTTGTTATTCATACTGGAACAGTAATCCAGACGGTCGGTGAAGGGCACAATCTGGGGCCATGTGATGTTCTCAGCTACTTTCTCAAAGCAGCGATGCAGGTAACCGATGTGCGGTGTTCCCTTGATAATCAATTCACCATCGGTTTCAATTTCAACTCGCAGTACGCCGTGAGTTGCCGGATGCTGAGGTCCCATCTGGACGCGCATCCTTTCGCCGTGGACGTCCTCGACAGAAGCAAGGGCTTGGCTCATCTTTTCCTGTGGCGGTCCGAGAGGGATATTCAGGTCTTGTGTTTCACTCATTTAGCATCCCCTTTCTCAGCCTCGGCTTCTTTCTCAATATCTTCTTTAGTCATTAGAGGTATATCGTGCCACTTCTTTTGAGGAACGTAATCCTTGCGTAATGGATGACCTTCCCAGTCATCAGGCAGAAGGATTCGGCGCGGATCGGGATGACCATCGTAGGTAATTCCGATAAGGTCGAAAGATTCCCGTTCGTGCCACTCAGCGGTTCGCCAGACAAACGTAACGGTTGGCATTACCGGATCCTCTTTGCTGACCTTGCATCTGAGCGAAACCTTATGATTATGTTTATTGGAATAGAGGTTATATACCGTATGCAGTTCATCCCCCATTTCTATCCCGGACAGACACATCAGGCTTTCAAAATGCAGTTTCTCATCGTCACGGATGAACAGGGCGACTTCCTGCAGATGTTCGCGAGGAATTAAAATGAGCGGTTCCGGTTCCGTTTCATCAAGATTTAATCCAGCATCAGGAAATGATGCCTGTAAGTATTCAACTATTTCAGATAGGGTCATATTATGATTGACGATTTTTACTTTTTTTACTTTCTCACTTGCTCACTTTCTTACTTGCTAACTTCTTTAGCTATAGTCTTTTCCATAATTATCTCACGCAGTTTAAGATATCCATCAATTAGCGCTTCGGGACGCGGGGGACAGCCGGGGATATAAACGTCTACAGGCATAATCAGATCAATTCCTTTAACAACGTGATAACCGTGCTGCCAATAAGGTCCGCCGGAGTTAGAGCAGGATCCCATTGAGATCACATACTTGGGTTCAGCCATCTGTTCATAGAGGCGTAACACCCGCTCAGCCATCTTGGCGGTAAGGGTGCCTGAAACCAATAGAACATCAGCCTGGCGGGGAGTAGGACGTGGAAAGATGCCGAACCTGTCCAGATCGAAGCGAGAGGCATTAGTCGCCATCATCTCTATAGCACAACAAGCCAAACCGAACGTAAGGGGCCAAAGCGAGCGCGAGCGTCCCCAGTTGAAGATTTTGTCAACGGAAGTAACCAAAACGTTTGGTGCAAAGCGACCTTCAATTATGCTCATTTCTCTTCCTCCACAGCCGATCCCGCGGATGATCCGCGCGGACGAACCCATTCGAGGTCGCCTTTACCCCAGACGTAAGCAAGTCCGACGCCGAGGATGACGATGAATATAGCCATATCTACCCAGGCAAACAAACCTAATTCGCGTAGAACAACCGCCCATGGATAGAGGAATAGAACTTCAACGTCGAAGATCAGAAATATCAGGGCAACGATGTAGAAACGGGAGTTGAAGCGTATCCATGTAACCCCTTTAGTTTCCTCACCGCATTCATAAGTACTGTTTTTAACGGGATTAGGGTTTTGGGGAGCCAGAAGACGGCTGAAGAAGATCGCTGCAAAGACAACGCCTGCTCCGCCGATGAAAAATAATAGTATAGGAGTGAAGGACACAAAGTCTCCATATCATTCTTGTGAAATTAAGTGTTAAAGATAATTATTTCACAAGTAGTATGCAAGCATTTGAATAAATCCTCTATGATAAAATTTAATTATCTAAAAACTTATTGATAATCCAAGTTGAAGGATATAAATTGAATAGTGAATGTTAAAAACGCTATGTGCGAGCGACTCAACTAAGAATGAAAATAATGTTCAGAGTGCGCGCTTCAGCGCGTATAGTCTTTAAGAATTAGGGATATATCTAACACGCGCTGAAGCGCGCACTCTGAACATTATTTTCAAGATAATTCTCAACTAAAAACCAGAGAGAAAAATGAAACAAAAACAATTCGTAATAGCAGTAATGCTAACGTTTGTAATAGCATCCATTTCTATAGCAATGCCTCCCCTTGACGGAGGCTGGGAACCGGACTATCCACCGGGCGTAAATACACCTGATCGGGGTGAAGTAATGCGGGATGACGCTGATATTGAAGGGCGATGGCGTTGTCTCATCATTCTGGTTGACTTTGAAGACTATCCCTGGGACAACCAGGAGGATGAGAACTTCCCTAACGATGATGAGATTTACACAACCGATCATTATAACGAGATGTTGTTCTCAGTTGACGAGTATCAGCATCCGGGCGCTGAAAGTGAATTCACCGGCTCAATGCGTGATTATTACCTGGAGGTTTCCGGTGGCGTGTTTGAAACCATTGGAATGGCAACATGTTGGTATCGAGCTCCCGAGCCGCTGTCCTATTACTGCAATTACGACGGTGAAGAGGGCACGGACGACGATCACGGCTTAGGCGCTTATCCGCACAACGTTCAGAAACTGGTCGAAGACGTGCTGGAATTAGCCGATGATGACGTTGATTTTTCTGAATACGATAACGATGAAAACGGTGTTATTGACGGACTTTTTATTGTTCATGCAGGACCAGGGGCAGAGACGCAAGGAAGAAACCCCAATTATATATGGTCTCATAAATGGCAGATTGCCCGTCAGGAAAGGGATGATGTAGCAATTTCAACCTACTCGATGGAACCGCAAGACGGCGCTATAGGTGTTTTTAGCCACGAATACGGACACGTGCTCGGTCTTCCCGATCTTTATGATACCGATTATACTTCCCAGGGTATCGGTGACTGGGGGATTATGAGTGGCGGCAGTTGGGGACATCGCCCAGGTGATCCACCCGGAACCTGTCCGGTTCATATGTGCGCCTGGTCAAAGCTCCAGCTTGACTGGGCGGATCTGCATAATATCACTGAAACGACTGAGGACACGGAAATCCCACCGGTAGTCGGCAGCAACATTATCTATAGAGTATGGACAAACGGCGATGATTCAGATGAGTACTTCCTGGTTGAGAACCGTCGACAGATAGGTTTCGATGCCTCACTTACGACTCGTCAGATAAGGGGTGAACTAACCGCTCCTGAAGGATTGCTGATAACCCATATTGATGACAACCTTATGCGTAATGATGACGAGTTGCATCGTCTGGTTGATATAATAGAAGCGTCACCGATTTACATTGATGGACAGCCGCGTGAGAACCTCGATGGCAATCTTGAGAATAGAGGTGAAAACAACCTATATAACGATCATCGCGGCGATAACGGCGACCTCTGGCCCGGCTTCAGCGAGCATAGTGAAGACTCTACCGAATGGACAGGCGACCGCGATCTCGATCACTTCGGCAGCTTCTCAATCCCCTCAAGCAACGGCTATGATAGTCGTCCTTCCCTTGTTGATGTATATGACATAAGACTGGATGATGAGAATGTAATTTGCAGCTTCTCGGTTGACGCCGATGATGAACCATTTCCGGCTTTTAGTCAATATGAGATTGACGATGATGAAGGCGGCAATGACAACGGCTTCATTGAACCGGGTGAAAGAATAGAACTCACGCTTGTGATAGAAAACATCGGTGGCTTGGAAGCTGAAAACGTTGTCGCAACGCTTGAATATGATGGTGAATACGTTGATATATCGGATGGAGAGATTGAATTCGGCAATATTGAGTCAGGTGGAACTGCTCTGTCCCGGACTCCGTTTGAGTTTGAAGTGTCTGAAGAGACTCCCAATGTTATAACCCTTGACTTTTCATTAGGGATTACTGCGGATGAATTTGAATCGACTATTCCCCTGCGTTTACAGGCGCGTCCCCCTCACGAGTGGTTCAAGCATCCCGATAATCCGGTTTTGAGCGGTAAGAATGGTGGATGGAATGAAGATGGAATTATAGCGACGGCAGTAATAGTTGAGGGTGATACCGTTAAATGCTGGTACGTCTCCGGAGCCGAAGAAGAGGATCCGCCTGTTCATGGAGCGATAGGCGCTGCTTGGAGCGTGGACGGCGGGCTTCATTGGATTCAATCAGTTGATCCGGTATTATCACCGGATCCTGATATAGATTGGATATGGGCATATTCCGGTATCAGCGTTATGTCTCTGGGTGAACAGGGTTATTTAATGGCATTCCTGGCGCAGGATGAGGATTCGGTTGCATCCATCGGTATTGCCAGATCACGAAACGGACAGGCATGGACAATTGAGGAAGAACCGATAATCAACAGTGGCGACGGCTGGATGACGGAACTCTTTTATGCAGGACAGTTATCACTCTTCGCCTATGGTGAATTAACGATTTTAGCTTTCTCGGGCACTAATCAGATGGGTTTATGCCAAATTGGTATGGCTTTTTCAGATTATTGGGGACAGTGGGAGATAGACAATAGCCTTATCCTGCAACCAACGATGAATGCAAACGATTTCGATGCTTACTTCTTGATTTCACCTGATGTTACTACTACTGAACAGGGATCTCGAGTCCTTTATGCCGGTTTAGGAGATGAATACACATTCAGCCTGGGAGTTGCCTACACTGATGGTGAAGAATTTACCCGTCATCCGGGTCTGGAAGATTATGGAGCCGTCCTTGAACCGGGAGGCGAAGGCGGATGGGGTGAGATTCATTTGCTTGGAGGCAGGCTGTTCGATTGGCAAGGTGAAACGAGGATGCTGTTCTGCGGTATGAACGATGATAATGCCTCGATTGGTCTGGCGCTTCAATATCCGGTTTTATCAGCGCCACAGGACTTCGACAAAACTACCTTGATGCCTGAAATAATTTTCCTGGATCCGGCTTTCCCGAACCCGTTTAATAGCAGTACAACCATTAAATATCATTTAGGTAAATCGGGTTTTATGCAGGTTATGATCTGTGATCTGTCCGGTCGGAAGGTAGTTCAATTAGCGGGAGGTCATCAGCAAGCCGGACAATATACAATTGGTTGGAATGGTGAAACGGAAGATGGAATTTCCGTATCAAGCGGTTTATATCTCGTCAGGTTGAGTGGTATGAATGAAGTAAGAATTGGTAAGCTTTTACTGGTGAAATGATGTGGATTTCTATCCGCAGATTACGCGGATTATGTAACAAAGTGTCGCATTTACTGATTTGCCTGCTGTCATCCCGCCGTGGTTGACAGCAAGATCCGAAGTGTTGCTGTCAGGGACGGCGTCCTGACAGCAAGTTATATGTTAATTAGTGTCTGACCGGAAAGCCCCTTTTTTGTCATTCCCGCGAAGGCGGGAATCCAGATAACTTATTGTTTCTCCTGGATTCCCGCCTTCGCGGGAATGACAAAAAGGGGTTAATATCCAGTAAAATG
>JAVCDD010000159.1 GCA_030765125.1 Candidatus Hatepunaea meridiana | reverse complement strand
CCTGTCCGACAAAACCAGTAGGTTGGACACTCCTGTCCGACAAAACCAGTAGGTTGGACACTCCTGTCCGACAAAACCAGTAGGTTGGACACTCCTGTCCGACAAAACCAGTAGGTTGGACACTCTTGTCCGACAAAACCAGTAGGTTGGACACTCCTGTCCGACAAAACCAGTAGGTTGGACACTCCTGTCCGACAAAACCAGTAGGTTGGACACTCCTGTCCGACATCCAACGAGTCAGACAAGAGTGTCTGACCTACTGTACGTACAAATATCCTCCAACGGACATCCTACACAATCAGGCTTACTCTTGCAATAATACTTCCCCAGCGCCACAAACTGAGCATGGTAATCATTAAACAGTTCACGGTCATTTTCCAGGTTATCTACGAACAACCGTTGAATATCCTCATATTTAGCACCATCATTGATTAAACCGATCCTTATTAAAGCACGTTTTGTATATGCGTCAACCACAAACACCGTTCTGTCAAGAGCATATAATAAAATACTGTCCGCCGTTTCCGGTCCGATTCCCTTGATTGCAAGTAGTTCTTCTCTAAGAACATCCGTAGAAACATCTGACAGCATGGAAAGGTCGCCATCGCATCGGTCAATTATGTATTGACAGATTATTTTAAGCCGCAATGCTTTCTGATTATAATACCCTGACGACCTGATAAGTTCCGCAAGTCGTTCGATTGGAAGCGATAGTATCCTTTCCGGAGTAAGCGCTTCATCCGCTTTCAGATTACCGATAGCCTTCTCAACATTTGTCCAGGCAGTATTCTGAGTCAGGATAGCGCCGATAATCACCTCGAAGGGCGTTTCGCCGGGCCACCAGTTCCTATGTCCAAAATGCTGTCGCAGGCGTTTATAAATACTTAACAGTAATTCTGAAAGTTCTGTGTTCAAAGAGTATGAATCCCAATAGATGTATTACAAGATAGGATAAATGTAAGAAAGCTTATGCCACAAGTCAAGTTCACACATACTATATGTAAGTTCGTAAATCATCAATTTTACATTTCTTTTACATCTGGTTGGCGTCAAAACTTTATGATTATTGAGGATTATTGTATATTATTGTTGTATGGCTGTATTGTTGTTCAGCAATACAACAATAAAACAATACAACAATAAGGAGATACTTATGTTCAGATTTTTTAAATACTTTCGCTTCACACTTGTACTAACTGCAATGATAGGTCTTGTAGTTCTGCAATCGGGCAACACGTTTGTCATCAATATACTACGTGAGGGATTATACGCCGAACGAGCCGTGGGAATAGCAAGCCATGAAGGGTTCATCAATAATCTGGTCAGACGCAAGCTTTCAGAACCTATCAGTTCTGTATCCGCTGAGATTAAACAGTTTGTTAAACAGGATATGGATAAATCCGGTTTCATTCGTTATCTAAAGCGAGATGCTTGTAATCCACTTATCTCAGCAGGTTTTATCTGGCATCGAGACGTAGACAGTCTGATAGTCATACCGGTTGCTTCGGATATTGATCCTGTTACCAGGCAAAGGCTATGCAACTACCTTGATGCAGCTAAAACAGAACGCTTCTATGTGCTAACCCGCCCCTCCCCTGGTTCGCACTTCGACTCACTCGATACCAAAATCAGAGAAACATCAGGATTTTCGCTATATTACTATAATTATAATAGAGAATTCAGATTAGCGAAGGAATGGGGAGAAGCCAGAAAAGTTATCTTTGGGATTGTTTGGAATCACGAGTATTATCGTGAAGAGGTACTGCCGGAATTAAAGCAGCAGATTATCGCTGATCCTTATCAATACGGTCTCGCAAAATTTATGATAGAAAAAATGATAAAACAAGACCGTCAAAATGAAGAAGATACTCTGAAGACATACTCGGATATTAATTGGAAAGAAAGTAATTTAAAAAATGAAACTTTCGTAACAATTGACTATTATAACGGCATTCTTCTAACCACAGTGAACGGCGATACAATACTCAGTCTTGGGAAGGTTGAAATTTCCCGGAAAACATCAGATAAAACTCTGTTTACACCCTGGCTTGTCTCGAAATGGATAAAAAGCCCCTTTAGGAAAATCCATTGGTCTCCAGGATGGAAGCTGTCTGTTCAGGATCACTGCTCATCATCAAAGTTCGGCAGGAGTGTTAGCTGGCTGGCTCTTACAGAGATATCAGATGAACCAATATTCATGAATACTTTCAACCTTTTACCCGCAGCGAGCAGGATGGGACGTTTCCTGACAATGCAGTGGATTTTGTTATCCATAGTTTCCATAGTATTGTTTCTGGTTATACTCGTTCAGATAATCGCTCGTAACCGTCAGCGTGATTTCATAGCTCATATCTCACACGAACTCAGAACACCAGTAACGAACATTAAGCTGTTCTCGGAAACCCTGCTTAATGATCGAACAGTATCAGAAGATAAGGAGAATGAATACCTCGATACCATCCTGCGTGAATCCGATCATTTAACGGTGCTGATTGATAACACGCTCAACCTGGCGCGCCTTGAGGAAGGTAAAATGAAGATAAAGCCCATTAGCCAGAATCTGAGTGATTGGTTGCAGGATTTCTATAATCAGAATGTTGAACCCTTGAAAACAGTCGGATTTGAGACTATACTAAAGGTAGAACCAAATCTACCGGAAGTCCGCTTTGATCGGGGAGGTTTGGAACTGGCGCTAAGAAATATCGTGGACAATGCAGTCAAATATACAGAAAAATCCAAAGAGATAGAAATCAATCTGAAAACGGAAGATGACGCAAAACTGCAAATCAAAGTGAAGGATCGTGGAATCGGCGTACCTTCAACAAAACGAAAAACCATATTCAGAAAATTCTATCGCGTTAAGTCTAAAGATCGAGAACCGATAGGCGGCGCTGGATTGGGCTTAAGCATTGTTAAGGAAATTATCCGGGCGCATCGTGGAAAGGTCTGGTGCAAAAGGCGTGAAGGCGGCGGCAGTGTCTTTGTGATCGAATTGCCTAACCCAGACAAGTCGAAATTAGAAAAAAAACAGGGATATACAGGATAAACAGGATTTTTCCTTATTGAGATTTATGATTTCACCACGAAGATCACGAAGGACACGAAGAAAATTATTAACCCGACCGCATAATAGTATACACGTTACCGCCAGATTTCAAGCGAAGCGTAATCTGGCGGGAGTTGCCAGGTTGCAACTTCGTTTAAAATCTAACAGCAACGCAAAATTTTTAAATCTTCGTGCTCTTCGTGGTGGAAAATAAATTTCTACAATTAAATGAACGAAAAAATACTAATAGTCGAAGATGATCCGAAAATCAGATCGGGATTAAGGGATAATCTTGAATTTGAAGGTTATATTATTGACGATGCTTGGAACTTTGCAATGGCTGAGGAAAAATGGCAAACGATTAATCCTGACCTCATTATATTAGACTTGATGCTCCCAGGAAGGTCAGGTTATCAGTTGCTGAAAGAAATGCGGCGACGGGGATTTGAAACGCCGGTAATAATACTGTCCGCTCGCGGTGAAGTATGGGATAAAATCAAGGGCTTCAGGCTCGGATGCGATGACTACGTTGTTAAGCCATTCAGTATTATCGAACTGATCGCACGTATAAGAGCGCTGATACGAAGATCAACTCCGGTTACACAGCCCGATGAGGTAATTACAATAGCAAATCTGAAACTAAACATCCCCAATAGATCTATTCAAATCAACGAGTCATCAATTGAGCTTGCAGGAAAGGAATTTGAGCTTATTCACTTCTTTATGATAAACCTTGGAAGAGTTATTTCGCGCAAGGAGTTCTTAGCCGAAGTATGGAATTCATCGCCTGATATGGTTACACGGACGGTGGACGTCTATGTTTCTAATCTGCGCAACAAGTTGATCGGATCTGGCTGCGAAATACAAACGGTTTATAAGATTGGATATAGGTTTAAGGTTTTGAAGAAGTGATTGTTTGGTTGTCTCATTGTTAAATTGTTAAATTTAGAGTAAAATATGAAAAACAGATTATTCTCATTGGTTACCTTTCTTCTGATACTTGTTTATCAGGCAGCCGCTTGCACAAACCTTCTGGTGACACAAGGCGCTTCGGTAGATGGCTCGGTGATGATTACGTATACTTGCGATGCGGAATTTCATCCTCATCTTGGATATACAGCCGCTACGGATTATGAACCTGACGACTCGCTTGAGATAACAAGATGGGGCGGAAAGGTTCTCGGCAAGGTTAAACAGGTATCTCATACCTACGCCGTTGTCGAACTAATGAATGAACACCAGTTGTCAATCAGCGAGACTACGTTCAGTGGACGAGATACTCTGCGAAATCCGGATGGCTTGCTGCATTACTGGGACTTGATGCAGTTAGCCCTTCAACGAGCTGTAACAGCAAGGGACGCAATTTCCATTATGACCGATCTAGTAGCTGACTACGGTTACCGATCTACCGGGGAATCGTTCTCAATTGCTGATACAAAAGAAGCCTGGATAATGGAAATGATAGGACCCGGTCCAGGCGGTCAGGGAGCTCAATGGGTGGCATTGAAGATTCCCGATGGATACATATCCTGCCATGCCAACAAAGCCCGTATCGGTGAATTTCCTTTGGATGATCCGAAGAACTGCCTCTATTCTGATAATGTCATCTCCTTCGCAATAGAAAAGGGATATTACAATCCTGATTCCGGTGAACCATTTTGCTTCTGTGAAGCTTACTGTCCGGCAACACCTAAAAACAAACGCTATGCCGATGCTCGTGTCTGGAGTATCTTCCGACGAGCGGCGCCATCTAAGAAGTATTCGCCCGATCACCATCGTGCCGTTGAGGGAACCGATCCATATCCACTCTGGATCAAACCTGATAAGAAGTTGTCATTAACTGACGTTTTCTCACTAATGCGCGATCACTACGAGGGAACCGATTACGATATGACCAAAGGTGTCGACGCCGGTCCGTATGGCTGCCCAAACCGCTGGCGACCGATGACCTGGACGGTTGACAGTATAGAATACGTCTGGGAACGCCCGATTTCAACCCAGCAAACTGCGTTTTCATTTGTCTCACAATCGAGAGACTGGCTTCCCGATCCAATCGGAGGTGTGTTCTGGTATGGTGTGGATGATACGTATACTACCTGCTATGTACCATTATATTGTGGTATAGATAATATCCCTAAATCATTTACCATTGGCAGTTTAAGTAAGTTCTCATGGGAATCCGCCTGGTGGGTGTTTAATTTTGTGGCTAACTATGCTAATTTGAAATATTGTTTTATGATACAGGACATTCAGGCAGTGCAAAAGGATATCGAAGGAAACCTGTTAGCATTACAACCGACCGTCGAAAGTATAGCTCTTAAGTTAGCCAAGTCCAACCCTGACATCCTAACTCGTTATCTGACAGACTATTCCATCAATCACGCAGAAGCAACAGTCGCACGTTGGAGGGAATTGGGTGAGCATCTGATAACGAAGTATAATGATGGGTATATCAAGGATGAGGATGGACGTCCACAGGGGAAAGGTTATCCTAAAAGCTGGCAAAGAGAGGTATTAAGGGCGCGTCCTGATCAATTTCGCTTACCAAAGAAAGAAGAATCAGTACCTGAATCGAAGTTAGTAGATTGAAAAATGTAGCATAGCATTACTTTGTTAAGTGCGAATTTCGCGTAGGGGCCAATTTATTGAGCCCCTTCTACTTAGTGCCTGACCGAAAAGTCCCTTTTTTGTCATTCCCGCGAAGGCGGGAATCCAGGTAATCTATTGTTTCTCCTGGATTCCCGCCTTCGCGGGAATGACAAAAAGGGGTTAATATCCAGTAAAATG
>JAVCDD010000005.1 GCA_030765125.1 Candidatus Hatepunaea meridiana | reverse complement strand
CATTTTACTGGATATTAACCCCTTTTTGTCATTCCCGCGAAGGCGGGAATCCAGGAGAAACAATAGATTACCTGGATTCCCGCCTTCGCGGGAATGACAAAAAAGGGACTTTTCGGTCAGGCACTAATTAACAATCATTGCAGAGGCAGATGGAAGTGATTAATGTGTAAATACCTTCCAAAGCCCGCTGGCAGACGCCCTCAACTGACAGCTAAGTATTTGTTATTTCATCTCTATGCTGTCAGACGAGGGCATCTGCCAGCGGGTAGTCTCACTTCTTACACATCAATCAGGAATGTTCACCTACCCCATTTTACTTATATTTTGTACGCCTGCCGCGACTCGAACGCGGAACCCTCGGCTTAGAAGGCCGATGCTCTGTCCTATTGAGCTACAGGCGCGGGAATCGAAGGATGAGTTTGAAAAACAGATTATATCATTATTTGGTTTTCCCTTCAATACAAAAGGATCCGATCACGTAAGTAGCCATTTTTCAATGTTAAGAATGAATTGTATTATACAAATAAAAACTATATAAATAAGATAAATGATTTAACTCTTGAGATCAAAGGTTTTTATATATTTGTAATGATTCTATACTTGATTTTGTCTAATTTGAATGTTATATTTTACATACTGTTCAGATGTGCAGTAATATTTAATTATAAACAACTTATGAATAGAAGACATATAAATAATCGTCGTAGATTTAAAAGGGTGAATCCGCAATTGGCATTATCGCTTCATCAAACCAGTAAGTCACAGAAAAAATATTCATCTCATAGTTATTGTCCAAAATGCGGTGATCCCGGTTTTGTCTATGCCTGTCGTTATAAGTGCCGGAATTGTGGTTTTATGCTGTCGTGTGATGATTAAGAATATTTAATCCGACTAAAAATACCCCGAAGGGGTAAAATTTAAATAGCCACCGGCGTCAAACAGTGGAGGAGATGTCTTCAAGCCAACTAACCCCGAAGGGGTTGATTAAACAGGAATTACGAAGCCAGATATTATTCGACCCCTTAGGGGTCGTTAAGGGATGCAATTTGATTCGGTGGGTTTCACCCACCGCTATTCACATTCATTCTCTTCGGGAATGCTTAATGAACCAGTAGTGTTTAATAATTATAGAATCATCCCCACAATTTCAGAGCTAAAGCAGGAAAATTACCAACAGGTAAATAAAACCTTATCCGCTTCATATCTCTTTTAACCAACCGATACATTTCCAAGCGAGACAAATAAGATAATACATTTTCATCTGTTTCACTACTCGATAATTCTACATCAGATTGATCCTTGATTAATTTAGTCAGGAATCTGTGCAATAAGGAAGATATTTTGCCAGTGGTGTCAATTCCTGCTTCTATTGATCTTGCAATAGCAAGTTCCTGTTTAAACTGAAATCTTCCACCGTCGGATAGGATAACCTGACCCGTTTGCCCAGACCAGCGCCATCTTTCAATTATTGGCATCGCCCTTTTATCAAGGTTCAATCTATGTAATAATGCTGTACCAACTGAGTCGAGCTTTGTACTCAATGTGTTCACACCAAGTTCCTTAAGCAATCGAATCGTAGATTCATTACACTTTGATTGCGCTGATTTACATGTCTCATGCCAGATATCCAGGAGATACTGTCTGGCAGATTCCCATATTTCAATATCGTTTTCAATCTCAATCGCCGCTAATCTGATTGGTTGAGATATAACTACCGATCCGTACCAACCGAGTATAGAACCTGTATTAATTACCTTATTCCATCCAATCTGCCATCCAGCCTCTGTCATCAAATCCTGTAACTGCTTGAAGGCGTTGATGGGATTCCCACCATCAATGAGTGTAAGAAAATTATTTGATTGATAATTACTAATCAGGTTAAAAGAACACAGTCTGTTTATTACAGTATAAGCAGTCGTTTTCCATTTCAAATTCAATTTCCTTGATGGTTTTTTACCGCAGAGAACGCAGAGGGTGCAAAGGATTTTCACCTTTAACGCTGTTATGTTTCTATTGTATCATCGGGATGATACAATTGTTCCCACTAACACACCACTGGGATTTTTCTTCAATGCTTCAGCTTCTAAACGGCTGCCGCTTTCAGCATCGTTGGTTATTTCTATTCGCCAGCCTTTACGGGTAACTACCAATCCGGATGTGAACCCGTTTTTGATAAGTTCCTGCATACTGTTCGGCGGACGTCCTCGATGTTTCTGAAACCGCTTGACTCGGGCTATAATTGCTTTCAGATATTGATGTACTTTGTTGATTTCATCATAGCGATGATAAAAAATTCTATTGTGTGATCGAAGTCTTTTTACAATTCCCATATCAATATCAGAGGCAAAGTGGATTAAATAATAACCTCCTACACCCGGTACACCTAAGTACTCAAGTCCTCTATTCCAAAGCAGGTTGATAATCTCATCTTTCAATCCAGGATCATACGTTCGGCAGGAATCAAGTAATCTAATGGTCTCTATATACCTGTGTTTTTCCCTTACTATTACCTTGGCGGCTTTAAGGAGAACTCGTGCGTCGGCATTCTGGATTTCACTCTCAATACGATTTATATTGTTTATTTCATTGAAACCCTCTTCCGTTTTTCCCTCAACGAACATACATAAAGCACGAAGATGATGAAATCGTGAATCATCGCTATTAGTTGAGTTTAGAACGCCAAGTGCGCCTCGATAATCATAGGTTGCAATCAGGTTTTCTGCCTTACTGAGTGGCTCTTTGGTGCAGCCTGATGACAGCAGACAAAAAAGTATTGTTAATAAGACAGGGATGGATTTATGCATTAATAAATTCATAATAATCAATGATCCTGTTGAAATACTTCCCATTTTGTCATTCCCGCGAAGGCGGGAATCCAGATGGTGTTTGTTAAATACTTGAAAACTCTGGATTCCCGCCTTCGCGGGAATGACAAAATGGGAGGGTAATT
>JAVCDD010000080.1 GCA_030765125.1 Candidatus Hatepunaea meridiana | reverse complement strand
TGCGCGTCCACTTAATAATACCAGAGTAGCGCAGCTTGCTGCGTTCTTGCACGGTGGCGCATGCGTGTCTGCTTGCGAGCGCGCAGCAAGCTGCGCTACTCCGGCTGAGCTAAAGGCATAACCGATTCTTTTTTTTACCGCAGAGGGCGCAGAGGATTTTGAGAGTCTACGCTGCTACGTGTTATTTATCAATAGGTGGGTGGCACGGGCTACTTGTTGCCCGTGTTTCATTACTGCCTATCTACATTATTAGGTAAAGAAACACGGGCAACAAGTAGCCCGTGCCACCCGCTGTTTTGCAAGGAACGAAGTGTTTTTTCAATGGAATGGCAGTTTTAGTACTTTGAGAATCTTAAAAAAGTTATTATCTTTATTAATAATACATAGAAATTTAGTATTATGCAAGTGTTCTATTAAACTGGAGGGAAAGATGCTGCTTAGAAAAACGCAGTTGTCTATTACTCTTATCTCTGCATTGATCCTTTACTGCCTGATTTCACTTAACTTCGTTGCGGCAAGTGAACTGAAGGAATGTCCGATACGCTTTGCTGTAATCGGTGATCGAACCGGTGGTCATGTTCCGGGTGTCTATGGTGACATCATCGGTGAGATTGAACTGATGAAACCGGATTTTGTATTGACCGTCGGTGATATGATTGAAGGATATTCTGATGACTATGATAAAGTTTCAGCGGAATGGACGGAATACAAGACCT
This sequence comes from Candidatus Hatepunaea meridiana, assembly GCA_030765125.1. Taxonomy (GTDB): domain Bacteria; phylum Electryoneota; class AABM5-125-24; order Hatepunaeales; family Hatepunaeaceae; genus Hatepunaea; species Hatepunaea meridiana. Next base: position 7,216 of record JAVCDD010000080.1, on the reverse strand, counting down.
TGATTACCCCCCTTACCTCGTCTATCTACCATACACCCGGCAACCACGACATTTGGGATGAAAAATCCCTGGAACTATTTCGACAGCAAATTGGTGATAATTACTATTCTTTTGATTACAAGGGATTGCACTTTATAATCCTCGATGTAAGCTGTATCAATTCCAGCGCAGAACTCCCCGATGAACAAATCACATGGCTTGAAGAAGACCTGAATAAGCACAAGGATGCGGCTTATACGTTCGTCTTTTTTCACAAGCCATTTTGGATTCATACGCTTGGTTCCAGCAAGTCCGATGAGATGCACGAGATATTTAAAAAGCATAACGTGGACGCTGTATTCACCGGACATTACCATACTTATTTCAGCGGTGAATATGATGGCGTTATATATACCAGCATCGGTTCCTCAGGCGGAGGGAGCCTACCACTCCCTAATGATCTGCATTATCACTTTGCTTGGGTTACAGTAGATCAGCGTGGGATAAATATTGCTATTATTAAGAAAGAATCGGTTATGCCATGGGATAATTTTACAGCAGGCAACTTTAACACACTTAATGAACTTCGAAACAACGGTCTGGGATTTGAGAACGGCGTTCCCATATTGGATGGGTCTGCTGTAAAGGATTACGTATACCGGCTTAAGGTGCATAATCCTGAAGCAGGTTTTTCCTTCAAGGATACAATAAGATGGAAAATGCCTGATAATTGGATGGTTGAACCGATGTGGCTGCCGGTTGATATTGCAACCGGTGAGGATTACGTCTATGATTTCAAGGTAAGCAACACCGGAAGTATTTATCCTGTACCAGAAGTATCGCTATCTTTTCATTACGAAGAAGGAACGAAATATGACGTAAAACGAATGTTACAGCTTAGTCGCGAGACATCCTGCTATAAGACAAAGAAATCACCCAAAATTGATGGTCAAATAACTGAAAAATGCTGGTCGAATCCTGTTACAAGTTTCTTTGGTTCTGACGGTAAAGCGATGAAGACGGATTCAGTATATTTCTATTTTTCTTACGATAAGAAAAACCTGTACTTGGCTGCAATATGTAACGATGAGGATATTTCCGGATTGACAACCAACGCTCAGGATCGGGATGGGGCGGTTTTTAAAGACGATTGCGTAGGCTATTTCATTCAACCGGACCTTGAGGACGACATTGTATACCAGTTATATTTCAATCCAAACGGCACAATATACGACGTGAAATTCTTCAAAGATGAAGACGGGCAGTGGCAAACCGAGCGCGAATGGAGCGGGAAATATAAGATGAAGACATTCAGGGATGATAAATCTTGGAGCATTGAGGTTTGCATTCCGTTGAAACAATTGGGTGTTAAAGTGAAATCGGACAACAAATGGGGAATCAACTTCCGGCGCAAACAGCCTCGTCTTAAAACAAATGCAGATTGGCAGATACCGATAGCCTTTGATCCTGCGACGTTGGGAGTATTGGTTTTTAAATAAACGCAAAGACGCTTAATAGGCTTTGGGATTTAGGCTTTAGATTATGAACCTAAAGCCCAAAGCCTAACACCAAATGCAAAACTTCTTACAAAATGTGATCCCTGTCATTTGAATACGTATTTTTATGTTGTAGTATTTAGTAGATGCGACACTCTTGTCGCATGGGTTTTTATCCGCAGATTACGAAGATTACGCAGATTTATAATTCAGTAGCATAGGCGTCCCTGCCTGCGTAGATTCCATGCGACAGGAGTGTCGCATCTACTGACAAAAAAATCTGTGAAATCTGTGAAATTTGCGGATAGATAGAAATGGTTGAAGAAAATGAATTGGTTTAAGAAAAATATACTAATACTGGGAATTATTATATTAGCGAGTGTCCGATTAACCGCCGTAACTTTCAATGTTCCGCGTGATATTGATACTATTCAAGGCGCTATTAACGAAGCGGAAAGCGGGGATACGGTACTGGTGCATCCGGGCGTTTACCATGAGTCGATATCGCTGATTGAGGAAGAGATCGTTGTTGGCAGCTTGTTCTTAGTAACTGGAAATTCGGAATATATCACGTCAACTATCCTCAATGGCGATGGTTGCCGGCGTCAGGTCTATATTTATAACGTCGGTGAAAACGGTGTTCTGTGCGGTATGACTATTTATAACGGTCATGATGATTACGGTGGTGGCATTATGATTAACGGATCGCATATTCACATAAGAAATCTTCTAGTTAGGCAAAATAATGCGGAACGATTTGGTGGTGGGATATATTGCATTGGCGGCGGTTCACCTATGATAGATTCGGTTACTTTCGATAGAAACCTGGCAGTGTATGGAGGCGGGATCGCTTGTGTTGAGGGCACTTCACCGATTATATCCAATTCAATCTTTTTTAATAACAGGGGTTCGTATTATGGAGGCGGCATCTACGTCAACAATTCAAGTCCGTTAATAATCAATTCGACTATTCAAGAGAATAATGCCGACAGGTGGGGTGGGGGAATATACTGTACTAATGGAGCATCTCCTATAATTCGTGAAACGGTGTTTACCGGCAATTATGCAGGCACAGGCGGTGTGATTGGATGTTACAGAGGAGCAGATGTATATCTTGAAAAAGTTATAATCTATCAAAGCAATGTAGACTGTTCGAAAATATTATGTTCAGGCGCTTCTATATCAATTGCCAAATCACTTATTTGTAGTTATCGCGGTTATGCACTTCATCTAATCGGTGATGGAAGTGCAAGATTAGATCAGGTGACTATTACGAATAACGGAAGTAGGGATTGTCATGGAGGTATTTGTCGTGCACGTTATGAGAGTATAACCATTCATAATTCCATCATTTGGCCCAACCGAAATGATTTATATCGCTTTGGTGCAAGAGAAATGGATATATCTTATACCAATTTAAATGATGCAGAATATTATAATCGTCAGGGAATAGGTCGAGAGAACATTGATGAGGATCCGGATTTTATTAATGCAGACGAAGGTAGTTTTTATCTTGAAGCAGATTCACCCTGTATAGACACCGGTGATCCTGACAGTCCCCTGGAGCCAGACAGTACGCGCGCCGATATGGGTGTCTATCCTTATTATCATCATCCAGTGTTGTATGGATACGTTCGAAGAAATCGGGTTAATAGGGCTCTTGTAGGCGCAACAGTTACAACATCTTATGGCTTGAGCGTAACCACTGGTCAATCCGGGTATTGGCGCATAGATAATGCGCTGGTAGGGAGCTTTGATCTGACTGTATCTATGCCCACTTATAACGATTCTGTTCTCACCGATCTCTATGTCGAACCCTCGGATACGGTGCAATTGAACGTCCTTCTATTACGACCGCATTTCAGAATTTCACACAGACAAGCCCATATTGAGGCTCAACAGGATGATACGACTGAGTTTGTTATAAGGATTGATAATAATGGAGACGGCATACTGGATTGGTCGGCAGAAAAGCGCATAATTACGGAAGGAGACTGGGAACCCTGGGATTGCCGTCAGGTTATCTGGGCTGGTGAGGCAGTTGATAACGACCGGTTGCAGGGCGTCGTATTCGGAAATGATTATTTCTATGTTGCCGGTGCTGATCTGCGAGGTCCTAATATGATATACGTTCTTGATCGTCAAGGTAACTATCAAAGCGAGTTTGAACAGTGCGGACAAGCCCGATTGGGTATGCGCGATCTGGCGTGGGACGGACAATTGATGTGGGGATCGGGTGAAAGGACGGTGTATGGTTTTACGACTGAAGGTGAGCTTGTTGAATCCTTTGAAGGACCCTTTAACAACAACGTTAGTCTGGCTTGGGATATTGAGAACGAATTGCTCTGGATAAGCGGTTCTGATAGTATTATAGCAGGATATAACAGGAATGGTGAGCGGGTAACTGAAATAGATTTGGATATGAGATCATTCTCAATTTCAGGTTTGGCATACTGGGTAAACGATCCGGATGATCATCCTTTGTATATCTATTCTGAACGACAGGAACGCCAGTTTGTGCATAAGGTTAACCCGGAAACAGCCGATATGATTTTTGTAAAGGAACTGGAACCATATTTAGGCGCTATGGGCGGGCATCCCAGAGGAGTTTTTATTTCTGACACCTACGACCTGTTTTCACGTGTGTTGATTACTTCAGTGAGTGATAATGGTCACGGTAACGGTGATCGTATTGAAGTGTGGCACTTGTCCGATTTTGACAACTGGATAAGGATAGACCCTGATCACTCGCAGATTTTACCATCAGAATGTCAGTATGCAGCTTTAATATTCGATACCTGGCATATACAACCGGCTTACTATCAGGGGGAAGTAAGCATTCAACATAACGCCTTTGGCAGCAGTGGAGTGATATCAGTGTCGTTAAACGTAATCTGGAATGATGTAAATGAAGATGATCAACGTTGTTTATCATCAGAGTTCGCAATTACCGGCATTTATCCCAATCCGTTTAACAATGAAGCGATGTTGACTTATGCATTGCCACAAAATGCGGAAGTAGCAGTTAGTGTTTATGATATACAAGGTCGAATTGTAAAAGAGATAGACTCGGGGTTAGTATCTGCAGGTAAGAACACGATATGGGTTGATGCAGGTGGATTTCCATCGGGAGTTTACTGGGTGAGACTTTCTGCAGATGATCAGGTGCGTGTGGTTAAGGCTGTATGTGTTAGATAATAACTGGGTAGAACAGAACACCAACCAACCCTGAATGGGTTGAATGTGAATAGCCGCCGGTGTAAACCGGTGGAAGGTGTAAACATAATCCAATAAACAACCCCGAAGGGGTTGAATAAACAGAAATTACGAAGCCGTACCTTGTTCGATCCCTTCGGGGTCGTTAAGGGTTAGCAATTTGATTCGGTGGGTTTCTCCCATCGCTATTCAAATTCATTCCCTTCGGGAATGCCAACAAATCAACAGGGAGTATCAATGAGAATGAGTATCCTATCTACACTTACCAAAGCGGTTGTAATCCTCGCCATTTTACCGCTGAGCGTAATCTGTCAACCACGCATTGAAGTTGCTCCATTGGAGATCAATTTCGGAGCGGTTGAGATTGATAGAACCATCAGGCGAACATTGTCTTTCGATAATTCCGGTGATGAAAGGCTTTTAGTTGAAGCGCTCGATGCAGGCAATGGCGCTTTTAATGTTAGTTTAAATTTTAGGATAGAGATTGAATATTTTGAATTTCGCAGAACCGAGAACAACCATTCGATTATAGCTAATGATGCCATTTGGGATGGAGAACCTCTTGCACTGGGAATGGAAGTTGGAGTTATCACACCCGATGGTCTATGCGCCGGCTGTAGAGTTATTGAGGAAGTCGGTGAACGCTTCGGTATTGCTGCCTGGCAGGATGATGCGAACACCGATGAGATAGATGGTTTCAGGAATGGTGAGGAAATAGAATACCGTTTCTGGGATCCATTCACGGATTGTGAAGTCGTTGCAGAAGTAGAATATGTATATGGTCCAGAGGTCTTCCAAATTCCCGGTTTTTCAGCCGTTCTATTAGAAGTCGAGGGCGGAAGCCATCGTTTTCCGGACGATTCGTTCATCCTTGATTCTGAGGGTGAGATTGATATTAATGTGTATTTTCAACCCGAAGCCGAAAGACTTTACGAAACTGATTTAACTATCAGTTCAAACGACCCGGATAACCACGAGGTTATCGTTGAACTAATCGGACGTGGTGTTGTAGACAACGGCGATTCCGATCCGGTTATACACGAGCCTTCAGTGGAGGACATCTTCCCGCTGGTTGTGCATGAAGGTGAAGATATGGAGGTGAACTTTACCGCTGATGATCCTGATAACGATGCTGCTGATCTGACCTGGACAATTACCGACCAGAATGATCTTCCTGGTGATGGCGGTGAGTTGTGGGACTTTACCGATTCAGGGGATGGCAGCGCTGTTTTTACCTGGGAGATTGGATATGATATAGCTCGCGACAGACCGTACCGACCTATGTTTAGAGTTGCCGATCCAGATGGGAATCACGACGACATCGAATTAATTATAAGCGTTTGGAATCGTCCTTGGCCCCCGCCGGATCCGATTCCTGATCAGGAACTGGTCGAAGATTGCGGTAGAACAGTACTGGTTGATCTGGATACGCTGTTTGACGAAAGAGACGACCGCATTTTCGACTTTAATATCGAGGTTGATCCACAGCAATTACGTCTGTCAATTGACAATGAAACTCACGAACTGAGCGCTCATCCGCTACCTGATTTCTGGGTAGGCAGTCCTGGAATTGAAGTTGTTGTCAGAGCTAGCGAAGAAAATGATGTTGAATGCGATATGCCTTTCAGGATAGCAGTGCATCCTGTGAATGATCCACCGGGACGATTCGCGATGTTAATGCCGGAAAACAGGTATGAAGCGCCTGCCAGGCAGGAAATGATTCCATTTGTATGGCAGGAGGCGGGACAGAACGATTATGAAGCGGATGTAGTAACTTACTTCATCACTTTTATCAACGGGGATGTTGATCCTTATGATACACTTGAAACGCAGCCTTTCGATGCTTGTATTAATGATATTAACATAAGGAATATATTGGATCTGCTTGGTTTGCATAATCCACCGGATAGATTGGCTAGGCTCTTTTGGTGGGTAACCGCACAGGATGATTCTGTAGAGGTTATTGCATATAACGCAGCGTTTACAATAAATATACCGATACCATATAATGACATTTCATCAGAATTAAATCCGGACATACCGGATCGTTTTACGCTTCTACCAGCTTATCCTAATCCGTTTAATAATCGGACGACGGTTAGATTTGGAATTCCGGCATCGGGGCAAGTGACGCTATCACTTATTAATTCTAATGGACAATATATGACCAATATTCTTAAGGATAGCTATTATTCTATCGGGTATCATCAAATTGATTTTGGGTTAAAAGGATTACCGGCAGGAAGCTATATACTATATCTTGAACATAGAGGCAGATTAATAACTCAGCAAGTACTGCTGTTAAAGTGAAAAAATTAACGAATAATTAAATAAAGTGATAGAAGAGTTTTTCGATACATGAAAAAAAAATTTATTAAAACAGCTTGCTTTTTCTAATTAGTGCCTGACCGAAAAGTCCCCTTTTTGTCATTCCCGCGAAGGCGGGAATCCAGGTAATCTATTGTTTCTCCTGGATTCCCGCCTTCGCGGGAATGACAAAAAGGGGTTAATATCCAGTAAAATGA
>JAVCDD010000178.1 GCA_030765125.1 Candidatus Hatepunaea meridiana | reverse complement strand
TCTATCTTCAACGCCTGCTTGATACGCATCCGGCGTGGCGGTACCGGTAATACCAGATCGCCGATCATGCATTCGATCTGTTCCGTATTCTCAACATGCTGTTCCTGAACCGTGTCATCAGGCATTGACTATCACTCCTTCAATACCCTCTGTCTGTGAAGCCAACTCCGCGAAGAAATCCATTAATTGATCGCGTATGGATTTTCCTTCCTGGTCGGATGAGTCAATTGTAATAGAATGAACATGAACGCTACGGTCGATTTGTGTTGCCTGATCGCTATGATCATAGGTTATCGCATTTGAGACGAAGTTTCGCACGTCGCTTAACGGCTGCACGTTCACACCGACAGACGTATCACGTGTCTTTATCGTCCACGGGGAACGATGCTCGAGGCTGTCAGACTTGGTGTAATCAAATACTTCTACGCCGACCTTCGCCGGTGCAATCTGATCGGCTATTTCATTCGCTGATACGACTAATTCGGGAATTAGAGGAATCTTTATTCCAATGATGCCGTAAACAGTATTAAACTTCTCTAATAGCCAGTTTATTTTATTGACTATCCAATTAGCGATAGAAAGTAAGGGTGTTTTTATCCCTTCCCAGATTGAGACGAAGAAGGAAGACAGCATCCTGCCGAACGAGGTTAACGCTTTCCAGATAGTTATTGTAGATGATTTTATCGCGCCCCAGATCGTATCCCAGTGTTTCCAGATCAGGTAGATTGCACTCCCTATCAGTGCGATACCGGCAATAATTCCGGTCACGACCAACCCGATCGGATTAGCCGTCATCGCCACGTTCAATGCCCATTGGGCGGCAGTAGCGATTCCCGTCGCTACTGTGTTGGCAGCCATTGCAACCTTGGCTAATACCCACTGGGCTGCCTGCCTCAATAGCGCTGCCGATGTCAATGCAAGTCCTTTCAGTAATTGCCCGGTTGCCGTGACTCCCATCCAGATCATCTTTGCGCCGAATAGGACGACCTTGCCTGAAACCTTCAGAAAATTGAATGCCAGAATTCCGAGTTGACGAACGACCATTCCAATACCTTGTGCAAACTTGACCGTCCAGGATACGGTCGATCTGACCATTCCGGCAGCGAACGACCAGGCGGCTTTCATGCCGCGAGTGAACGCGCTAATCATAGAAGTTATAGATGTCTTGACACCCGTTGCCGCCGCAGAAAACGCACCTTTGATCTTGGCTGGCAGAGTCGCCGGATCGAAGGCTGCCATCTTCATTGACAGGTATTTCATTTCCGCACCGGCAACACGCAGATAATAGGGAAGTACACTCATTGCATTGGACAGACCACCGGTTGCCTTTGTGTACTTAAACATTCCAAGCGCACCGCCGCCGAACACAACCGCCAGACCAGCGCCCAGAACTTTATGTTCCTTCAACCATCCGAACAGGCGCGAGAATATCCCTATTGTAAAACCGATGGAATATGCAACCAAACCGGCAAATCTTAGCAGCGGTGAACGCGCTCCTGTAAACTTCTCATTCCAGGCAGTGTACCATTCGGAAAGGCTTTTTATCCAACTGCCGAACGCGGTTACGATCACATTTTTAACAATAATTATTGTATTCTTCAGCGAGGAGAACACAGGTATTAATGCGGACCATACAGCTTTCGCAGTATCCTGTATCCCCAGGAAATTGGTCTTCCATGCCAGATATAGCAAACCTACAGCAGCTATGATCGGTAGAATAGGAGCCATGGTTGCCCACAGCGCTCCTGCCAGACCGCCTAACGCAGTGGCAAAGGTCAGGCTCGATGCCGTTCCGATCCCCAGCGAAGCAGCCAGACCGATAATACCTGCCATTGATAATTGTAACATACCTCCGACTAACGCCAGACCGCCGACCATTGCCAGCGCCGCTCCACCTATCAGCGCGATGCCCATGCCGAGTTTTAACAATAGAGGATGCGATGCTGCCCATTTCTGAAATGCTAATGCGACTTTGGAAACGGCATTCCCTATCGGTATTACAACAGGCAAAATCGCCTTACCTAACACCTCAAATGTGTTATGAATTCGCTGCGACAGGATTCCCAATACAGCGCCGAGTTCGATATTCATGGCGGTTGCCATTTCGAGAGTAGTCGAAGTGCCACCGCGCATTGCGACACCCAGATTATCTATATTTCCCTTCAACGCATCGATCTTGGGCATTAGCAGATCAACTACAGTGAGAGCCTCAATCCGTCCGAAAGCCTTCATCAGTTCCATCTTCTCAACTGCATCGACGGTCTCGCCGTATTTGCCGCGAATCCGTTCGAGTATCTTTGGTATAGGCAACAGGTTGTTGTGAGCGTCGACGAAACTGATACCCAGTTGTTCACCAGCTTCAGCAGCCGATTTCATGAAAGCGCGGTACCGAGTTCCAGCTTCGGCGCCAGACATTGTCGCCTGCAGCATGCCAAGTACCGAGAGTTGCTCTTCCAAGGGAACTAATGCCGAGGTCGCCATCGCTCCGATGTTAGAGATAGCCCCCGCCATCTCCGGACCGGTCGTCTTGAAGGCTCGCACGGCAGCCGATATACCCCCGGAAAACAATTCTCCGAATTCAAAGTCGGAGAGATCGCCGTAGAAATCCTTGAAAATCCCATACCCAGTGGCGAACAGCGAGGTCATCTCCGCCACCGACGCCTTGGTCGCCTTGGCAGTCAAGGCGGCGATCTTGGTAAACTCGCCGACCGCGGTATCTGTCAGGGAGGCTATTCCGGATTTGATATCGTAAGCCGCTGCTATAAAATCTGATTTGGTAATACCTGCAAATTGGTTGGAAAAGTCCTGAGCTGCTTTTTCGAGGGACTTCAAATCCTTGAAGCCGAGCGACGCCATCTCGCCTAAAGCCTTGGTCGTGGCATTGGTGGATTTAACTGTTAGTGCAGCAAAACCTGTCATAGCGGTCCCCACACCCAACATCCAACCACCGATCTTCATTAGATTCTTCGCCGATGCCTTGAACTTATCCATCTGGGAAACGGCATCTCCCATAGTTCCAGCCAGGTTGGATGATCCGATGATGCGGATATTGATTCCCTGAATGAAGCCTTGTAACATACTCATCGACTTCTCCGGGCAGCTTTATCAATCATCTTCTTCTCTTCCTCAGCCAGCCACTCAGCGGACGCATAGATTTCAATAACCTGATTCAAAGGCAGTTTGTTAATCATCTCGAATGTATATCCAGGGAATGTTTTGCAGATTACTGCTCTCATTTGTAAATACCATATTCGGGTGAGATCACGCTTGACCTCGCCTACAACTTTTTTACCGTGAAAGCCTTATTGTAACCGAGTACTTCCTGTATCTGTTCAGCCAGTGCCACAATACGCCCGGGCTGCCAATTGCCGGAACTGTTATACTCGATGTCCTCTTGGTCGATATCCGGATAGACTACATATGCCTTGACCATGTTTAAGGGTACACGGTTCTCACTACCCGGCTTGACATTCCCTATCTGGGAGAACTCATCCCAATTTGAACCGCGAATGATAAAGATGTCACCAGTGAAGGTGTCGGTAATCTGAAAGAGAGGATAAGCTTTGTATTTCTCTTTCAGATCGGCAATAATCTTGTCTGTGATTTGTTCCATTATGTTTCCAGTGTTTTAGTTTGCAAGTTCATAAGTTTACAAGTTTTCAAGTTATCTGGAATTAACCTGATAACTTGTAAACTTGAAAACTTGCTAACTTCTTATTATGTGCCGTAAATGATTATGTGCAGTTGCAGTGTTTATGAGCCTGTTTTTGCTGGTATTCGATCTATAACAACTGCACATAATATTGATAAGACTAAAGGCTGCGAAGCCAGTTCATAAGTCC
>JAVCDD010000379.1 GCA_030765125.1 Candidatus Hatepunaea meridiana | reverse complement strand
TCCAACCTACTGGTTTTGTCGGACAAGAGTGTCCAACCTACTGGTTTTGTCGGACAAGAGTGTCCAACCTACTGGTTTGTCGGACAAGAGTGTCCAACCTACTGGTTTTGTCGGACAGGAGTGTCCAACCTACTGAAATGAACTAAATAAACAATAAATGAAACAAACAAATCAACCTACATTAATTGAAGATACGCCGGATATTCATGGTTACAGTGAAGATAATATAACTAACACTATCATCCACGGGAATACGCTGAACGTCCTCGGAAAGATGAAGGAAAACAGCGTTGATATGGTGTTCGTTGACCCGCCGTATTTTCTTCAGTTACCTCCGAAAAAGCTAAAGAGATGGAACGCAAGAACTACAGTGGAAGCCGTTGATGATGAATGGGACAATTTTGCTTCTTTTGCAGACTACGATGATTTTATCCAGGAACTGATGACCAAGGTTCAGCGAGTGATGAAACCATCCGCAACGGTATGGTTAATTTCAACGTATCATAGTTTATTCCGGATAGGTAAGATTATGCAGGACTGCGGGTTCTGGATTCTGAATGATGTTATCTGGGTTAAAACAAATCCTATGCCCAACTGGCTCGGTGTCCGTTTTACCAATGCGACTGAAAACCTGATATGGGCGGCAAAAGACAGGAACCACGAGAAATATACCTTTAATAAGGATTATGCAAAATCGTTTGGGATAGGGAAAGTCGGAGCTAATGTTTGGGTGCTGCCTATCTGCACTGGAAAAGAAAGACTTAAGGATGTTGAAGGTAACAAGCTGCATTCTACTCAGAAGCCGATTGAGCTATTGAAGAGAGTAATTCTAACCTCCACGAATGAAAATGACCTTATACTTGATCCTGTTGCCGGCACAGGTACGACAGGTTTCGTGGCAAAAGCTTTGAATCGACGTTATTGTATGATTGAATTTAACGAAAGATACGTAAAAGGAATGATGAAGAGATTTGAAGAGAATCCAATTATTGAGAAAGAACCAAAAGTAAGTGAGGAAAAAACAATAGAATATTTCAGAGAAAAAAATCATAAATTGTATTAAAATTATAATAAAGTGGCACAAGACAATAGTTTTTGTAAAAATATTTTGTAAATTTGGATAATGAAAGCGCTTCGCTTTAAAGATAAAAGAACGATACTGCAGAACATCACATTGCCATCACTTCCGATCGATGAAGCTTTAATAAAAGTTGTTTTAGCCGGAATTTGCAACACTGACCTGGAAATCATCAAAGGCTATATGGGATTTGAGGGGACGTTAGGACATGAATTCGTAGGTATTGTCGCGGAATGTCCTTCCAAGCCTGAATTTATCGGACAGCGAGTTGTCGGAGAAATAAATGCTGCTTGCGGTAATTGTGAATTGTGTCAACAAGGGCTCGGACGACATTGCTCGGATAGAGCAGTACTCGGGATTCTCGGACGGGATGGCGCTTTTGCGGAATATCTTCATTTACCGGTAACAAACTTGCACATCGTTCCGGATTCTATTTCTGATCAGGATGCTGTGTTTGTGGAACCGCTTGCTGCTGCCTTTGAAATTACCGAACAGGTTCGATTACGCTCGGAAGATACAGTTTTGGTAATCGGTGATGGTAAACTCGCTCAGCTTATTGTACGTGTTCTTGCTTTGTATGGTTGCAGGATTGATGTTGCCGGAATAAGTGAAACCAAGATAAGAAGAATGAAAGATATACCTTCGCGTGTTTATTTGAATAATAATCCACCCCAATTGACATATAGCATAGTAATTGAAGCTTCCGGTTCACCGTCCGGTTGGGAAACAGCAGTCAATTCGGTTGCAACTCGCGGGACAATTATATTGAAGAGCACTTATGCAGGTAAGTTCAATCTGAACCTTGCTCCATTAGTAATAAACGAAATAACAGTCATCGGTTCACGGTGTGGACCATTTTCAACAGCTCTATCAGCGCTTGAAGATCGCATAACCATAAGCGATTTGATTGATTTTGAATATCCATTGGACGAATGGAGGGATGCCTTCACAAAGGCACGAGAACCTGAAACCTTGAAAGTTGTTCTACGAATAGGAGATGCTTGAATACAGTAATAGACTTGCCAACCGAGATCAAACATCGAATTGAGATTGATTCATCTCCGGATCCAGTTGAATGGGAGGATTTTTTACCCAGTGCCGTAAATGCAACGATCTTTCATTCTCAAAGATTTTTGGCTTATCATCCCCTGGACAGGTTCAAGCAGCATTGGATCGGTTTTCGTCAAAAGGGGAATCTAATAGGTATCTTTGTAGGCGCTGAACTTGACGAAAGCGGTGAAAAGGTATTAGTATCACATCCAGGCGCTTCTTATGGAGGTCCTGCATGGTCAAGGAAACTTAGATACCATCAACTTGAAAACCTGATAACATCCTTAGTAGACTATGCTCGAGATAGGGGCTTTAAACAGATAAAGATGACACCACCGCCGATTATTTACAATCGGGATAATGACCAATCTCTCGATTTTGCATTGAAGCGGAATGGTTTTAATATAATTCGTAATGAGTTAACTCAGGCGGTTCGTCTTGATTTCGATGAAGCTAAGTTGCTTGATTCCTTTGTAAATAAAACACGTACAGCCTACCGGAAAGCCGTTAAAGAAGAGCTTGTTTTCAGAGTTATAACTAATCCCACAGCCGTTGAATTTGACAGGTTCTGGGAAATCCTGGTTGAGAATCGTCAGGGGTTGGGAGTAGTTCCTGCTCACAGCCGACACGAAATAGAACGATTGCATAATCTTATTCCCGATGAATTAATGCTGGCGGTAATTGAACATAAAGGCAGGATAGTAACAACTATCTGGAATTTTATCTGCAATAAATATACTGTACTTGAATTCTATATGGCACATGAGGCTTCAGCGCAGATTCTAAGACCCGTACCTTTTATTACTTATCACACATTACTTTGGGCAAAGAAACAGGGGTTCAAATGGCTCGATTTCGGGATTTCATCAATATGGGGAGACCCGACCTGGGGATTATTAAAATTCAAAGAGAACTTTAACGCACGGCATTTCTTAAGATTGACATATCAACGAGTTCTTCAATAAGATAAAAAGATGGGTAAAAATGTCTTGTACTAATAAAATTTCAATTTCCTTTATATCATTGTTTTGTCTTTTCCTTCAGGTTATTACAGTTTTTTCAACAGAAAAGGAGACTGGCCTTGTCATAAGAATTTCAGCAGAAGAGATAGGAAAAGTTGTCATTCAGAAAGGGCATTCCGATGAGATCACTTCAGTTTGTTTCAGTCCTGACAGCAAATATCTTGTTACTGGAAGCATTGATAATACAGTTAAGCTATGGGATGTACAAACAGGAAGGGAAATCCGTACTTATTGTGGACATTCATCTCCAATTGAATCAGTTATGTATAATTCCAACGGCAAGTATTTAATTACTGGAAGCGAAGATGAACGAATCGTCCTTTGGAATGTATTAACTGGGGAGCAAACACAGTCTTTCAAGGGACACCTTGAAGGTCATGGAGTGATTAGTTTCAGTCCTAATGGCAGATATTTAGCTACCGTAGATAACCATGATAAGGTTGCTACGTTGTGGGATGTAGCAAACGGGCAGAAGCTGCGTAATTTTGAAGGATATACAGTCTCAATAAACTCAGTGCGATTCAGCCCTGATGGTAAATATCTATTAACAGGTGGTAATGATAACACAGTTCGATTATGGAATTTATCAGAAGGTCGAGAAAGCCGCGTATTTAAGGGGCATATGGATTGGGTCAATTCAGTAGATTTTAGCCCTAACGGAAAGTATATTATTTCTGGAAGCGATGATGAAACCGCTACATTATGGAACGTGAAATCAGGAAAAGAAGTGCTGGCTTTAGTAGGACATTCGGATTGGGTTAATTCTGTTAATTTCAGCCAAGATGGTAGATTTATCATTACAGGAAGCGAGGATGAGACTATTAGACTCTGGAATATAGAAAACCCAGAGTTGAAAAAGGCAGCTAAACTTGATCCAGTATTCACATTTGACGCTAAATTCTCTGATGTCACAGCAGTTATTTCATCAGTGAGCTTCAGTTTAGATGGAGATTATTTTGTTTATGGCAGCTCGGATAATACTGCAAAAATTATTGAAATAGCGACAGGTAATGAAATCCGGAATTTATTATACCATACAAATACGGTTTCTTCTGTCTTATTCACTTCTAATAGCAAATATGTTATCACCGGTAGTTGGGATCAAATTGCTATTGTCTGGGATGTATCAACAGGTGAACCGATTATGTTTTTTGTTGGGCATACAGGTCGAATAAACTCAGTTGCTTTATCACCGGATGAGAAATATATAGCTACGGGAAGTAGTGACAAAACTATCAGATTATGGGATTATGAAACCGGAGAAGAAATCTTTACCTTTACGGGACATTCCGGTCCGATTACTTCTGTTGATTTCAGCCCTGATGGCAGGTTTATCGTAACGGGTAGTGAAGATGAAACGACAAAACTCTGGGATGTTCGTTCTGGTGAAGAACTGGCAACGTTAGTTTCTATAGGAAAGGAAAATTGGGCAGTTACAACTCCGGAAGGTTTCTATGATATTTCTGAAGGTGCAAAGGAATATGTTCATTTTGTCAGGGATTTAGAGGTGTTTGAACTTGATAGGAGTACATCTGATTATTATTGTCCAAACATATTAGCGGAGATAATACGTTGAATAGAAATAAAAAGTGTATTAATGAAAGCTCTATATTGATGAATCGAACCTTCCTTTTCTATTTTTATGAAAAATGCCCCCCGTTGTCAACCTACCGCGGGTAACAGTATAACCGGGAGCATTGCCGTCAGAGACGACACCCTAACAGCAAGGTTGAATTTTCACACTGCGTGATGCCATTATTAGTGGAATGATAAAACTGGGATTTTCGATCAGGCGCAAAATAATTCATATCAGGTCAATGTGAATTTAGAACTTAATACTAATTATTATCGAATAACTATCTCGACAATATACACTGTTTTCTTGGTTATTCTATTATCTCCCCGGTTTATTACTGGACAGGATTTACCTTTAAAAGTAATGGTTGAAACCGGTCATCCATTAGCTGTTCTCTGTGTTGATTTTAGCCCGGATGGTAAATATCTTGTCACCGGAGGTTCGGATAATACAGCAAAGATATGGGATGTAGCAACGGGAAGAGAGATTCGATCTTTTAGAGGACATAAGGGTTATGTGTGGTCTGCTTGCTTCAGTCCGGATGGCAGATATATAGCTACGGGGAGTAATGACAAAACTGCAAAACTATGGAATGCTTTTACTGGTGAAGAAATAAGATCTTATGGCTGTTATACCAATTATATTACAGCCGTCGAATTTAGTCCTGATGGTGAAAGTATTTTCACGGTAAGCAAGGATACAAGCGCACATTTATGGGATGTTGAATCAGGTGAATTAGTCCAGACCTTCAGGGAGTACATTAATCTTGGAGGTTATTCCGACGTTGATGGACATACAGATATTATTTCATCAGTTGATTTCAGCCCTGATGGCAAATATATAGTAACAGGTAGCTATGATAAAACTGCAAAACTTTGGACTGTTAATAATGCTAAGGTAATTCGTACGTTTAAAGGGAGTATTACTGGCATTATTGATTTTACTAATAAAGGACATTCGGATTATATTACATCAGTGAACTTCAGTCCTGATGGCAAATTTATCGTTACTGCAAGTCATGATAATACTGCAAGACTATGGAGAGTTGCCAATGGTGCGGAAATCCGCGTATTTAAGGGGCACTTAATGAATATTCCCAATATAGGAGTAACTTCAGTTAGATTCAGTCCGGATGGGAAATACATTGTTACAGGAAGCCTGGACAAAACTGCAAAATTGTGGGATTTAAAAAAAAACAAAGCAATTCATACTTTCATTGGTCATAATGATTTTGTTAATTCGGTTGCATTTAGCCCTGACGGTAAGTATGTGGCAACCGCAAGTGGTTCGATTATGAAAAGAATGGATAATACTATTAAAATATGGGATGTAAACACTGGTAACGAAATACGCACTTTGAATGATTATACCTCAACATCCGATTCAATTGATTTCAGCATCAATAATGAATCTCTAGTTACAGTTCTATGGATTGGCATTGCTAAATTGTGGAATGTGGCAAGGGGGACAAAAATACGAACATTCGATGGGAGAACAAATATTTTTAGACAAGTAGATTCTAAATATATAAGTAGTTATATTGTTACTGGGAATGATAAAGGAACGACAAGAATCTGGGATGCGGGAACCGGTCAGATAACCGAGATTTATAGTGATAGTACACATATTATTACATGTGCTTGTGTAAGTGCGGATGGAAGGTTTGTTGCTACAGGGAGTTATAATAAAACCGCCAAATTATGGAATAAAAAAACAGGTAAAGAGGTAAAGACCTTTTATCGACACGATGGAGGTATTTTTGCCATTGGTTTCAGTCCGAATGGTAAATATATTGTTACAGGCAGCACCGATAAAACAGCTAAATTATGGAATGTCGCAACAGGTAAAGCGATTCGTATATTGCGTGGACATTTGAATGCAGTTTGCTCAGTCAACTTCAGTTCAGATAGTAAATATATTGTAACAGGAGACAGGAAGGGCACAACCAAATTATGGGATGTTACTTCCGATACGGAGCTGGCTACACTGTACTCCATTGGTAAAGATGACTGGGCTGTTATTACTCCAGATGGGTTCTATGATGTATCTGAAGGAGCTAAACGGTATGTTTACTTCGTTAGAGGCTTAGATGTGTATGATCTGGATAAATTTACCGAGTTCAATCGTCCCAATCTCTTAACGAGTATCATAAATGGTGGAAAAATTCATTAAATAAATAATCGAAGTACGCTGTTAGTACTTACTTGCATAAAATATGAGAATGATCAACTCGAAGCCGGGGTTATCCTCAATCCCGACATCGAGTTATTCGGACATCTATCTGCGGATAAAAACGTCTTTACAAATAAATCAATAAATGGGTTTAAAATCACATTTAAAAAGAATCCTGCCTCAGCAAGTACACTTCGCTTATAATAGAATAATCGGTTATGCCTTTAGCTCAGCAATGTATAAAATTAATAACACCGGAGTAGCGAAGCTTGCTGCGCGTCCACTTAATAATACCGGAGTAGAAAAGCTTTCTGCGCGTCCACTTAATAATACCGG
>JAVCDD010000254.1 GCA_030765125.1 Candidatus Hatepunaea meridiana | reverse complement strand
TGCGCGTCCACTTAATAATACCAGAGTAGCGCAGCTTGCTGCGTTCTTGCACGGTGGCGCATGCGTGTCTGCTTGCGAGCGCGCAGCAAGCTGCGCTACTCCGGCTGAGCTAAAGGCATAACCGATTTTCCTCATTTCCAACTTGATTGGGAATCCAGTACGTCCTTGAATTCTCTGGATTCCCAATCAAGTTGGGAATGAGGCGTGTTTGAAGTTGGGAATGTTACTTGACACTTGTTACTTGACACTTGACACTTGTGACTTGTTACTTCATTTTGTTAAAAACTTTTCCATCCGGTCAAATGCCAGATTTACCTGATCTTCGGAAACGCAGAATGATAGCCTCAAATGGCTTTGTCCTGTGGGTCCGAATGCAATACCTGGGGTGGTCGATACTTTTCCTTTTAGTAACAGCTTAACACAGAACGCCGTTGAATCCTTACCCTCCGGCAGCAATATTTTGGGGAACATCAAGTATGAACCGCCGGGCTTGACATAATCAAAGACTGATGATAAGTCGTCAAGCCGTTTGCACATCAGGTTGCGCATCTTTAGATAGTGCTGCCTGTATTCAGCAACGCAATCCTGTGATCCCTGCAATGCCGCCAGCGCTGCGTATTGCGAGACCACCGGTGCACAGATAGCGAAGGGGATGTGAGCTTTGGTGATCTGCGGGATGAATTCTTCATCTGCGAGCAGGTAACCGAGCCGCCAGCCGGTCATTGCGTAAGTCTTGGTAAAAGTGTACGTGCTGATCACATTCTTGCGCATTTCAGGGATCGAAGCAACGCTGAAATGACGGTGATCGTCAAAGACAAAGTATTCGTAAGCCTCGTCGGTGATGATAACCAGATTGTGCTCCAGAGCGATCTCAGCCAGTTGACGCAATTCCCATTCGCTATAGACGGTTCCGGTTGGATTGCTTGGCGAGCAGTAGATTATCGCTTTTGTCTTGGGCATTACAGCCTTTTTAACCGCTTCGATATCCCACTTGAAGCCTTCTTCTTCGATCAACGGGATCAGGATGGGTTTACCGGAAGCTATGACAACCTGACGGATATGGGTTGAATAGGTCGGGGTCGGCAGGATAACTTCATCGCCGGGATCTACTAAAGCCATTACAGCGGCAGATAAGCCTTCGATAGCGCCGACGGTTAATATAATCTGGGAAGGATTGGCGTCGATGTTGTTATCTCTTTTCAGCTTCTTGACGATCTCTTCTCGAAGAGACAACAGACCGGCGTTCTCGGAATATCCTCCGACGAGTCCTTCTTTTATCGCATTGACAGCGCCTTCTTTGATATGTTCCGGAGTATCAACTGTCGGTTTTGCCCAGGATAGAAATGCCACGTCATCTACTTGCTTTGACAGTCTGGTCATCTCGTGAATGGCTGATTTGGCAATTTGTGAGACGCGGTTGGAAAATCTTGGATTGTTGTGCATTTATTACTCTATATTAAATTGTGAATCATTAAGTAATGTAGCCTTAACCATTCCGTAAATCAAGTATTTTTTTTATATTGTAGAGATCACTACCGCTATTGTCTCAACTGCATTGATGAATTATAATCGCGGGGATTGGATACAAAATCATTCACCGCAGAGATCGCAGCGGGCACAGAGAGTATTACTCCGTGTTCTCTGCGCCCTCTGCGGTAAAAAAAAAGGAGCTGTTAGATGCACATCTATGGATTGCATATACTCGATTTTTTCATCATTATACTTTACGTTCTGGTCATTTTATGGCTTGGAAAACGAGTTGCTGATAAAACGAAAGATACAGAAGATTTCTTTCTTGCCGGTCGGAAACTGGGGAAGTTTTATCAATTTTTCCTCAACTTCGGCTGCTCGACTAATGCGGATCAGGCGGTTGCCGTTTCGCGTGAGATATACCGGCAGGGAATTGGGGGGATGTGGATACAATTCCTGGTGCTCTTTTTAACGCCGTTTTATTGGTTCACAACGCTGTTCTTTCGGCGGGTTCGTCTGACGACAATCGGTGACTATTTTACCGAACGGTTCAGAAGTCAATTCCTTGGCGCAAGTTATGCTATTTTTATCCTGCTGTTGTCCTTGTTGGGTGGCGGGGTCGGGTATATGGTTGCTGCTAAGACTATGATGGCGATGACGCCTAAACCCATTGAGGCTTGCTCACCACAGGAACGAGCCAGTATAGTGGAGTTTCGTGAATTTAAGGAACTTAAGGGGGAACTGGATAAGGGATTAAGTTCTGAAAAGCAAGATCGTTATGAAGTACTCATTGAGAAGAATAAAAAGGGGGATCTGCGTTCGTTTATATCCTATACTAATCCAATCTGGTTCTATTTCATTTATGCTCTTATCGTCGGTATCTACACAATGCTCGGAGGATTTCGAGCTGCGGCTATAACCGACGGTATTCAGGGTGTCCTTATCATCATTTTTTCCGCTGTTCTTATTCCGGTCGGGCTTGCCAAGATAGGGGGATTCTCCGGATTGCATGCCAATGTGCCCGACTATATGTTTGAGCTGTTCGGGTCGGCTACTATGAGCGAGTATGCCTGGTACACCATATTAGCGATGGTTCTTGCGAATCTTGTGTCTATTGTGGCTGTTTCGTCGGGAATGCAGACAGCGGGTTCAGCCAAAGACGAAATGACGGCGCGTTTTGGTATGATTGCCGGTATGTTCACCAAGCGGATCATAATGATCTTCTGGGCGCTCGCCGGATTGCTTGCTATCGGTATCTACGCCGGTCAATTGCACGATCCCGACCTTATCTGGGGGTATATGACCAAAGACCTCCTCGTCCCTGGCGCTATCGGTTTGATGCTGGTGGGGATACTCGCCGCTAATATGTCAACCCTGGATGCGATGAGTGTATCCTACTCCGCCCTCTTTATTAAAAATCTGTATAAACCATTCCTTCCCGATAAATCGGAACGTCATTATCTGTTTATAAGCAGGATTGTTATCGGGGTTACGCTGTTGGGAGGCATTGGAGTCGCTCTCTTTGTAGATAACCTGCTCGAACTGTTCAAATATATCATATCGGTTCCTGCTATATTCGGCGCTTCGATATGGTTGGGGTTCATCTGGCGGCGGCTGTCCAAATGGGCTGTTATCATTCAGGTGATTGTATGTATTATCATTTATACGTTGATTCCAAATCTGTTTCAAGGGCTTGATTCCGTAAAGCACAATCCGGCATTCCTGTCGGAAACTACGCTAAAAGACGTTATAATAAAGACCGAAGCTTTGGTAGAAGACGTCGACGCCGGCAGAGCGGAATTTGTCGGTCAGACGATGGAAAAACAGCATAAGATAGCGCCGGTCGGGATATTCTTCGACAAGGTAGCCAGAATTGACCCATCCGATCCTCAATCGCAAAAGGAAGGATTGGGACGGTTTCACGCTGAGATATGGGTAATAAGCTGGTTTGGAATTGATTTCTCTGATTTTTCCAAAGCTCAACTCGTTGCGACACGATTTTTCTTTTGCGCCGCATTCCCATTCCTTTTGCTCTTTTTAATATCCTTCATAACCAAACCCGTCCCTAAACCACACACTGACCGATTCTTCGCCAAGATGCACACTCCGGTTCAGAAGACATTGGAAGCAGAGAAAAAAGCATTAGAAAACGCCTATGCCAATCCGAACAAATTTGAAAAGGAGAAGATTATCCCGGGATCGCAATGGGAGATATTGAAGCCTGGGAAGATGGACTATATTGGGTTCCTTGGTAGCTGGGGATTGGTTGGGGTGGTTATATTGTTATTGTGGGTTATGATTACAATACATTAGTCCGCAGATTACGCAGATAATTTTGTCAGTAGATGCGACACTCTCAGTCTGTCCGAGAATAGATAAACCACCTGTTCAGTCAGGTCTTGCTGCGACGAAGTCGTAGTGTGACCCGACAGCAAGTATCGAAATAATAGAAGGTTGCAAACTGGCAGGTCACACGCTTTAAGGCGCAATATCTGCCAGAATGAGCAACTATAGCTATTCTCGGACAGACTGCTTCGCGGGAATGACAAAAGAAGGGTTTTTATGACAAGGTAGGGAAGATCAGACACTACTTAGCGACATAGTATTTCCTCTGTGCAGCCTGTGTTTTCTGCAGTGAATAATTTAGCTATACTTATGCTATTCACCTTCTCCAAATTATAATTAATACACCAATTATAAAAAAATAGAAGATCGTAAGCACTAAATCCTCAAATCTTTCCCGTTTAATAAAAGTATTGATCCGCGCCTGCTGCGATTCTGCAAGCGATGCGTACTTTCCACCTCTACTCTTAAGTGAATTATATAAAGAATCTGCACCAGCCTTGTCTTCATTCAAAAAAGATGCTTGATGAAGATACCATTGAATTTCGTCCTTAAAGGTGTATTTGCTTAACTCATTTGCTTTTAACGCATCTTCCCCTTTAAGAACGTAATCCTTATTAGGTATAACAGTAAGTATATTACACATTTAAAACAGAATTCAGACATATAGTGTAGTGAGTTCTCACATGATTCGAATACCTTTCATA
>JAVCDD010000198.1 GCA_030765125.1 Candidatus Hatepunaea meridiana | reverse complement strand
GTTCATCATAGTGTTATACTGGAACTGAATCTATCGAGTTATCGGTTAGAAGAGTCAAGGCATGGGAAAAAGGAGGTGGATGGGGATGATTAGAATTTTTTATTTTCCTGGGCTAATGGAATGAAGCCGTAGGCGGAATGGAATTAGCCCAGGAAAATAGCGCCAAAGGCAACAAAATAAAACGGGAATTATAATTGTCGCTGACTGGGAAGAATAATTGTCGTTCATCAATGCTGACAACAGTCAAAAAGGATGCGATACTGTTTACCAATGGTGACAATGATACATATTATGCCTGGGATTTACAGCATAGGAAAGGCTTCCGAAAAGATGTAACCGTAATCAACCTAAACCTGCTTAATCTACCTAAATTCATTAAATTACTGCGTAATAAGGTTCCTTTCGGACCAAAGATGACCGATGAGTATATTGACAACTCCCTTGGTTCGAATATAGAGGCACTTGCTGAACGACGGTGGGAGGAAAAACGTAGAGTTAGTATAAGCGGACCAACCGATGACTCACCGGACCTAACCTGGGATGTTCCAGCTACTAACTCATATCAGACCGGGGATGGTAATTCTAAAGAGTATTATATCCGGGTACAGGAGCTAATGATATTGGACATCATTTCCGCAAATAACTGGAAACGTCCAATTTATTTCGCAATAACCTGCTCTGATCAGAACCTACTCGGCTTGCGGAATTTACAAGACACTGATAAAAACTTCCTCACTATGGAGGGTTATGCCTTTCGCTTGATGTCAGAACCTACTCCCTGGACTGCAACCGATCTGCTGGCACAAAATCTGATTTACAAGTTCAAATATCGGAACTTAAACGATCCTGGCTGCAGATTAGGCAAATGGACAATGAAACTTATCAGTAATTGCCGCATGGGATTTCTCCAACTTGCACATAACTACTTAAATGAAGCTGAGCAAACAGATGATAACAACCTATCAGGAGTTGAACTGAGTCTTTCAGAAAGAACAGAAAGGTTTAATGAATTACCTTTAAGAGTTAAAGGATTAACCACTTTAGATTTAATGAAAGATAGGATACCACAGAGTATCGTTCCAATCAACATCGAGAGGATTACAGAATACATAAACCAGCTTCGTCTGCAATTAAAACCTTAATCGATTATACCTTTAGCTCAGCCGGAGTAGCGCAGCTTGCTGCGCGCTCGCAGGCAGACACACATGCGCCACCATGCAAGAACGCAGCATGCTTTTCTACTCCGGTATTATTAAGTGGACGCGCAGCAAGCTTCGCTACTCCGGTGTTATTAAGTTTATACATTGCTGAGCTAAAGGAATAACCGAAAACCTTAATTGGGGAGGGCGGACATTCCTGTCCGTCACATTATAGGAAGTAGTTCTTTATTTTAAATAATTAATTTTTTTACAATATTCTATTGCATTCTTGTAACTATTTATTGTATATTTACAATATGAAATCACGAAAAATATATAACCGCATATCAGTCCTTCGCGAAGAAAGGGGAATTTCCAGGAAGGAACTGGCTGAAAAGATCGGGGTAAACTTTCAGACGGTAGGATATCTGGAAAGGGAGGAATATAACCCGAGTCTGGATTTGGCATTCCGAATCTGTGAATACTTCCAGCTTCCTATAGAACTCATCTTCTCAACAGAACCGTTGAAGCCGTTGAGTCAGGAACTTCTCGAACAAAAATACAGGAAAGGTTAAGAATGAGGAAGAAAATTTCTAAAACCAAAAGAAGGCTCGGAGTAATAGTAAACTATTTGAGCCTCATTATTGTTGTTATACTCTTTTATATCGTCAAACACGAAGGCTGGCACAATCTGATGATTACCGGTATGTTTGCTGCATTGCTATTGACAGTAATCACTTTCATCACAGTGCATTTGAAAACAGGATTATGGAAGTTTGTCCACACCAAAATCGAACAGCTCGATGAAAGGGAAATCCAGGTTACTCACGAATCACTCCGATATTCCTACAGTATCCTGAGTGTAATCCTGTTAGTTATTATTTTCATTATGTCATTAGCAGCTACAGGAAATGACGTGCTTGGTCCGGTGCTGCCAACCAGCCTGATTTATCTTGCTCATACGCTTCCTTCTTCAGTTATTGCATGGACAGAGAATGAAATATCACACGGATAATAAATCTCAAGGTAGTCAGACAGAAAATCAGGTTGTTTCCTAATATTATAAATGTACTAACACGATAGGTTAGTATATAAATCAACCCGTTGGCAGATTAACTTTTTGATGATTTTTTGTCCCTGGTGTTTGGGATTGTGGTGGCGGTTCAGGTTCTCTATGGGCTTCCCAAAGTAATGCCTCACCGACAATCACTGCTGTAGTTCTTGTATTTTCTTCCATCTGGGTCAGGATTCGGATGATGCCTCCTAATACAAATAATATCAATCCGGGGAGGATTCCGATGAATGCTGTCATAGTAGTAAATGCCAGATTAGCAGACGATGACGCCATGTTAAATTTTTCCAATGGAATGGCGCCGCAGAATTTTAGTGCCACGACCATACCGGCAATTGCCAGAACAGCTCCTGCTAAACAAAATAACTTCGCTATTTGTTTTAAAAAGAAATAGTGCGGGGGTATGTCCAGATTAGGCGTATACGATGAATAAATAGCCATAAAACCTCTATCCTAATGTTGAAACACTGTCATCCTTAGCCTTCGGGATTGACAGCGCATTTATGATTCTGTTGAAAAAGTCAATTATTTCAGAATTTCCTTCCCATTATGTCATTCCCACGAAGGCGGGAATCCAGAGTTTTCAAGTATTTAAAGCTTTTCAAACTAGATTCCCGCCTTCGCGGGAATGACATAATGGGAGGTATTCAACAGAATCATTTATTGTTCTTCACAAAGGTAAGAGGATTGACTGTTAATGTCAACGATATGTTAGGGGTATTTAGAAAAGCGCTTTATTTTTACCACGAAGTTCGAGTAGAAAATAAGGGGACAGTATACCTATTTTTTTATGGATTGTCGTTTTTTCAAAGGGTTTTTATAAAATAGGTATACTGTCCCCTTATTTTCCGTCTACGCTACTTAATGAGCATTATCTTGACCGTCCTGACACTGCCTTGCGCTTCAAGTCGCGCCAGATAGATAGAACTGGGCATATCTGTCGCATTCCAACTAATTTGACGTTTTCCAGCGGTGAACACTTTATTAGCAAGTTCCGCTACTTTTCTTCCCTGCAAATCGTAAACCGTCAAATTGAGATGAGTGGATATGGGGATATTAAAGCTGAAAGTCGTTACAGCGTTAAAAGGATTGGGGTATGGTTCGATAAGTTCGACTGTTGTGGGAACAGACGATTCTTCATTCAAACTTGCAACCGACAAGCCATCAGCGGTAAATACTCCATTTCCCTCTAACCACGTAAGATTGACATCCCTTTCCGAGATGCCATCCCAAACCCTGAAAGTCAGATTTTCGCCTTCAACTGCACCATCAACCGCTTTCGTTGAAGGATCATCGCCCCAGACGGCGATTCCCCAGGGTTCTTCACCGGTGAGTATTCCAGCGCCAGCGCATACTCCATGAGGCGTGAAGACACCAAGTTCAATGTTGTTATCTTCTGCGTCATACGTTGCGTCAGTTGATAACACTTTAAACGTTGCGTCAGGTGTTAACACCTGACGCAACACAAGCAAACTCATATTCAATCCGGTCTGATTAACGGGCTGAAAATGACCGGGCTTCGGTTGTTCAAGACCTGCTACAACAAACATTTGACGCTCTTCCTCTTCAGGATAAACCAATACAACGTCCTCTGTGACGTTAATCTGCAAACCCATCCCCGGTGCACAGGGTCTCATGTTTGAGAAGTTATATCCTGGCACCATAAACTCACCATAAGCGTTCTTGGCAATGATTACGTCTTCAATTATGGATGAGAATGCATAGTAATCACTTGCCCGGTCAGCAGGCAGTTCATATTCCGGATAATAAGCTATCAGGTTCCAGCCTTCTTCGATCTCGATCTCAGTTTGAGGATCAACCGGGTAACCCTGCCATGAAACCTCTATATTATCCGATACGTTAAACCAATAACCTGCTGCCAGATTCCAATAATCAATACCCCAATGTTGAAAATCAGGATGAGTATAAATAAAGTTTCCATCCTCATCCTTCATCAAAATGATAGGCAGATTGCCGTCATCATCTCTAAAAATATCAAGCATTAATCGAAAGTCAGGACCGCGATCTTCATCATCGACCCAATAATCCTCAACCGGAGTTATATTCAGAGAAATTAAGTTCCAGCCTTCGTTGAAACTCATCTCTGGTGGCAAACCTAAAGCATCAATAGAAATAGTAGATTCACCATTATTAATCCAAACTCGCGGTCCTTCAATGAATTCAACAAGGCAATAATACTCCTCACCCGTTTGATAATCCCACAACCGGAATGTCATCTCTTCACCGTTAGTAAACCCTTCAACCTCATCGGTATCCGGATCATCGCCGTAGGCTTCCATTTCAAGTTCTTCATCGCTTATCCAGATGCCGCCTCCTGCTAACACGTTATCTTCGGTGAAAACGCCGACCTCGCAGCCGGTTGGAATAGGATCGTCATCTGAAGTTATTTCGGTAATAACAAGTTGATGGCTGCGGTCGGTTTCCTCGAAGTCGGTGAAGTGGCTCAGTTCGAGTTGGCGGGATTCTGCGACAACATAGATTTCGATTTCTCCCTCATCAGGATCGTTTGAAAATATGGTAAGAATATCCTCGTACTCGCCGTCTTCATCGGACTGGAAGATGATCATAACCTCGCGCTCTTCATCCGGTTCGAGAACTAATTCAGAAGGGACGGCGCTAAAGGCTTCATTTTCGCAATAGATATCCTCAATATCCCAATCGTCTCCGCCATTATTCCAGAACACTATTGGCAGTGCATATCTGACGCCTGTGAAGATGTTTCTATAGGCAGCGTTAAAATTAAGCTCCTCCGGGAAACCCCAATCCTCTGGCCAGATGACCGGGTACCAGGGCAGGACACAGATGTGCATTGAGACCGGAATGACTACATCACGATTCCTTGGATCGTTGTTGATAATGCGAAGTTCGGCTTCGTAATCGCCGCCTATACAACCGCGGGCATCAAGGGTAACGGTGACGATCAGTTCTTCATTCGCTTCAACCTCTCCCTCCCTTGGATTATATGACAGCCAGTAAAGCTCTTCGACGCCATCATCGACTATCAACCAGCCGGGATTAGAATACGATCCGAGCCAGAGGTTATTACCGTCATGACCGACACCAGCCCACTCATGATCGTTACGCCAGGCGAAGTCCTGTTCTATGCCTACAAACTCCCAATCATCGGTGTTGATCGAGAGTTCCCAAATATGGTTCGGTGTGTTAATCCACAACTGACCGTCAGGGTGCTTATCCACCCAGCAGATGCCTCGGCTGTTCAGGTCTTCAAGTTGATCCTGTCGCCAGTTGACTTCACCGACCTGCTCCACTTGGTTACCATCAACAGCGTAGAAATTGAGCCTTGACCAATTCTGGTCCGAAATAGTGATCAACCATTCATTTTCCTGACTGCAGGTCAAAGCCACAGCCCGGCAGGGCAGGTTCAAATTGCCCAGGTTGTTGCCCTCACTGTCGTACCTGAGCAGGTAGTCGTTCTCCCAGGGAATAACATATAGAACTCGATCCATATAACCACAACCCATCGGATTACCTGCAGGTTGAAAACGGAGCAACTCTTCGAAATCTTCATAATCATCATCAAACCAGACCGCACCGATCCAGTTCGGGGCATAAGTTGCCAGCCAGATAATCTCGTTCTGCTCATCAAAAGCACAGTTCTTGTAACGATTCATACCGCCCCAATCGACTTCCGCAATCACATCACCAAGATCGTCACGACGAGGTTCCTTCATACGATCAGTCCTGCGGAGTGTGCGAACATCGGCATCGCGACCTGGTTCAGAGATGATCTCATGTTCGATATAGAACCTCAACAGAGCATCGCCTTCATTGGAAATGACCAGTTCATATTCTTCAATAGCGCCTGTAAACAGATGCTCCTCAAAACCATCTTCAGGCTCGACCCTTATCAACGGTGGTTGTAAAACCTCCGCATGCAATGCCACTTCGTACTCCTGTTCATCCGGGTCATTGCAGCGGAACACCATTGTTGCCTCGTATTCTCCCGGATCATCTTCTGGTGCACTGAAAGTAATTGTTACCTCTGCGCTCTCATCCGTTTCAATAAGAAGGTCATCGGGTTCAACGCTGAAGTAATCGTGATCGCAGGATATATCCTCAACTTCGAGATCTGCTGTTCCCCTGTTGTAAACTTCTATTGATACGTCATAAGGACCACCGGTAAAAAGATCATGATATCCCATATTGAAATCCACAACGTCCGGATATCCAAGGTCTTCATCCCAAACGACGTCGATGTCGGGTGCGGCAGTTATATGAATTAGAAAGTTAAATACAAACTCCGGACAATAGGGAATATTGGTAAAAAGATGGATATCCACATCATAATCACCCGGTGCACAGTCGTCTGTGTTGATTGTTATTGTTACCTCAACCTCATCATCAGGTTCCAGTTCACCTTCCTGTGGATCGACCTCAATACTTATGTGGTGCACGTTTTGTTGGTCAGGCTCATCAATTACTTCAATTTCAAATCGAAACCCAAAAACTCTATCGCCAACGTTTCTTATTGTAATTGTGAATTCCTCCACCTGATTGACAAACATATCTTCTTCAATATTTGGAAAGTCGATTTCGAGCGGGAATATTTCCAGAAGCGCACTGATCGGCAGTTCGATCTCTTCATTGTCGGGATCGTTTGTAGTGATAGTAACCATGATGTCATATTCATCGAATTCCGGGTTATCTTCCGGATCCTCGCATTCGATTTCGAAGCGCAAGTTATGGTTTCTACCCGGAGCAATTTCAAATTGGTCGGACTCAACAGTCAGCCATTCGACATCAGCTTCGATATCTGTAACCTGCAGGACTTCATCCCCGTCGTTGAATATTCTAATATTGTTGTGAGAAAAGTACCATTCGAAGCGGTACTGATAGGCGTGCAGGTCAAGTTGTTCCGGATCGAGCCTGATCTGCGGCTGCCCTGATGCTGAAGATATCATCAGGAATCCGATTAGTATTAAGGCGAGAATCTCAAAGGATAGTGAGTTCTTCATTGTCAACCCCCTTTTTGTTTTCTCCGCAGATTACGCAGATTTTTTTTAATCTGTGAAATCTGCGAAATCTGCGGATAGAAAAGCCACGCGACAGGAGTGTCGCGTCTACTGTTGTAATGTATAGATACTATATGATTTTTGTAACTCCTATGATGTAGATCACAAATATTGATATAAGCAAATAAAAATCGTATATTTCTGCAATTCACTCAATTGGTAATTTCATTGCAAAGTTGTTAGAAACATTTAAACAATGTCATTCCTTGTCCTTTACTTGTCATTCCCGTGAAGACGGGAATCCAGTTTAAATAGTTAAATAAACCTTCTATTGATAAATTAGTGTATTAGTTTCGCTGGTTGATGAGGAAACTCTCAATCTGGATTCCCGTCTTCACGGGAATGACAAGTAAGGATGGGGAATGACAGTCAGGGACATTACCACTCAATTTTAAACAAATATAACTATGGCTCGAATTGTTGATCTGCGGAGTGATACTATCACCCGCCCATCGCCTGAAATGCGGCGTGCTATATACGAGGCTGAAGTCGGAGACGATGTGTTCGGAGACGATCCGACAGTTATCAGGCTGCAGGAGCGTGTCGCTGAGATATTAGGCAAGGAAGCGGCGCTGTTTGTGCCGTCGGGTACTATGGCAAACCAGATTGCTATGCTGTGTCATACGTCACCCGGTGATGAGGTGTACTTGGAAGCAGGCAGCCACGTATTCAACTTCGAAAGTGGCGCCGTGGCTATGATTGCTGGAGTAATACTGCATATCATCGAGGGGAGGAATGGCGCTTATACGGCTGAACAGGTTGCGGAAAGGCTGCGTCCGGGTGACCATCACTTTGCGCCCAGCCGTCTGATCTGGGTCGAAAACAGCGCTAACCGCGCCGGAGGTACGATTTTTCCTCAATCAGAAATTATCAAGCTCAAAGCTCTATCCGAAAAGCACGGGCTAAGTATTCACCTCGACGGCGCTCGAATCTGGAACGTTGCCGCCGCTACCGAAATGAGTGAGGCTGAACTGGCAGCGCCTTTTGACTCGGTCAACGTTTGCTTGTCAAAAGGATTGGGGGCACCTATAGGATCACTGATTGCAGGCTCTAAGGAACTAATCAATGAAGCTCATCGTTTCCGCAAACGGTTGGGTGGCGGGATGCGGCAGGTTGGAATTATTGCTGCTGCCGGACTCTATGCAATAGAGCATAATCGAACACGTCTAATTGAAGATCACATACGCGCGAAAAAGCTTGCTGAAGCCATTAACAACCAAGAAGCATTCACGGTTGATTTAGACAACGCTGACACAAATATAATCGTCTTCGACACAACTCCGAGTGGACTATCAGGTCCGGATGTGAACAATCGTCTTAAGAAACACGGTGTCCTGGGAACAAGTTTCAGCGGGACAAGGGTAAGACTTGTAACGCATCTTGATATTAACGATTCAGATATTGAATATGTTATTGAAGTGTTTAATAAAACTCAAATATGGTGAATTGTTTGATTGCTGAACAACAATCAAACAATCAAACAATACAACAATCAAATAATATAAAATTTAACAATGACTAAAATAGAACGCTACTTACGCGATTACGAAGCCGGCGAAACTTTCACAGGCTTCTTCGTGCTTCGTAAAAAGGATATGCGTACTAAAAGGGACGGCGGCGCTTATCTGATGCTCGAATTTGGGGATCGCTCGGGGAGGCTTCCGGGGATTGTCTGGAATGATGCGGAGCGGATTTTTTCGGAACTCAAGGTAGGCGGCATAATCAAACTGAATGGGCGAATTGAGCTTTATCGTGATGATTTTCAGGTTGGAATCAGACAACTCCGCGCGGCAGTTCCGGAGGACAATGTCGATCCTTCCGGTTTTATCGAAGTAAGTGTCATAGATCCGCGTGAGAATCTTGACAGACTATTGGAATTCGTTGATGCGGTTAGCAATCAATACCTTAATAAATTGCTACTGTCGTTCCTCGAAGATGATGAGTTTGTTGAAAAGCTGCTCAGAACACCGGGTGGAAAGCACTGGCATCATAATCGTCTGGGCGGACTGATAGAACATACGTTAGGCGTCTGCCGGGTCTGCCGCTTCCTGGGGAGAATATATCCTGATATCAACAAGGATCTACTGGTCACCGGGGCGATACTACACGATATTGGCAAGGTTGAGGAATTCAGTACTGATACGATGATTGATTACACCAACCGGGGCAGACTGGTCGGTCATGTTTCCATCGGCGCTCATGAGGTAGCAAGTCGTGCTGCTTCAATAGAAGGTTTCCCGGTTGAACTACTTGACCGTCTGATACACCTCATCCTGTCACATCAGGATGAATTCGGATCGCCAGTCCTGCCGGAAATCAGGGAAGCATTTTTGCTGCATTACGCCGATCAGATAGATTCCAAGATGGACGCTCTAAACCGCATAAAGGGTGGCTTGAAAGAGGATGAAAGGTGGAAATTTGTAAATCTTCTCAATAGATGGATTGATTTTAGTGATTCGAGTGAGGTGCAAGAAAATTTTACCGCAGAGAGCGGAGAGGGCACAGAGGATTCAGATTAGAGTTCACTCAGACAACCCACGAAGGAAAAACAACCTGAAGGTTGAACTCTGAACTTTAAATAAATAACCCCAAACAATTAGACACAACCATCAATATCCGTCAAAATATCTTGCTGGATTGTATTGACTGTATTATCTTACATTGTTGTCT
This sequence comes from Candidatus Hatepunaea meridiana, assembly GCA_030765125.1. Taxonomy (GTDB): domain Bacteria; phylum Electryoneota; class AABM5-125-24; order Hatepunaeales; family Hatepunaeaceae; genus Hatepunaea; species Hatepunaea meridiana. The sequence goes on along the minus strand of JAVCDD010000198.1, from coordinate 6,224 downwards.
TTTTTCGTTCAAACCACACAGGAGACTATAAAGTGAAAAGATTTTTCTTCGTTATAATTATCGCCGTTCTTACGATTGGACTGGGCTCAAGTCCTGCACAGACTGCTAAGAAAAAAAAGGACATCATGCAGACGCGCCGAGCCAGACACATAATACTGCCGTTGATTGGGTATCAGGGGATGAATGGAGAAAAGATAGATTTCTCATACAATTGTGAAGTCCGTGTTAACTGGGCAGGTATGGATAGTACTTTCCTTTCCGATAGTACAATTAGTAGGGAGCGCACCTTTGAAGCTCCGATGTTTGGCTTGATTTATCGCTATCGTCCAAGTTATGATTTGAATTGTGACTTAACACTGGCAGTTATACATGACGGACAATCCTGGAATCACACTGTGATAATGGATGTCTATGGTAATTCCCAGATATTGCCTATATCCATTTCCCGCGGAAATACTGTATTCGGGAACGCAGAAATCGGGTACAATCTACCCATACCAATCAGGTGGTTCGGATTATCGGTTAATGCCGGACTGGGTTATGCTTATCGAAAAATAAAAGTTCAAAACCAATGGGAGTACTATTCCAACCGGACCGGCTCTTTGAGATTGACTACAGAAAACAGCGATGCTGAAAGTATGCTGATGCTGCGATTCGGTGGTGAATTGGTTCTCTGGAGGCAAAACCAGATGGTCATCTTGAGCTCACTATTCTACTCTCAATTCATTCCAACCAACGATGATACGGATCCTTTCGGAGGAATTGGCTGGAAGATGTGCTTCTTTCCGATTTGGTCGGGAGGGAAATAAGTTAGCAAGTAAGAAAGTGCGAAAGTTATACTTTAGTTCCTGTCAGGAACTAAAGTATAAAGCCAAATGCCTAAAGACTAAAAACCAAAGACTAAAAAAATACATCTGCTCTACATCGATCTTACCTAAACGAAAAACATCCTTTTACAAAGTTATATTTCAATAACAAAAGGAGATTCTCCCAAATGAAAAAACCCGGCAAATGGTCAGCCTTATGGCGCGAGGAGGACTGGTGGGCAATCTGGTTAGGGTTCGTAATTCTTATCGTCGGTATGTTGATCTTCTTTCCGCGCGCTCCGCAAGGAATGAAAGAAAAGATCGCTAAAGCTAACACCATTATGCAAAGCGAGGCGGAAAGAGCGCCCTTCAAAACTCTTAAATGGTATAAGGCTAATGATGATAAGAAAAAAGTTAAAGCCAACAGCCAGAACTTTGCTAAATCAATCAAATCCTTCCTCAATAAACCTCATCGCTGGAAATCCAATCCCATTGACTCTTTCTATATGTCTGCTGATGAAGCAAAAGCAGAGACAGAAAAAAATGTAGAGAAGTATAATACTCTTGCTATTAAAGAACACGAAGCCGGTGGGCTGGCTATGCTTGCAGAGGTCTCAGCAGCAAAAGCAGATTACCAGAATGAAGAGTTAAATGAAGAAACCAAAAGAGTCATCGCTGACTGGCGTAAAGCCCTTTCAAAAAAGAATTCCGCCAGAAAGAAAACTCAAGCCAAACCATATAATCAAATCCCTCCTCTTATCGGTCTATGCATCATTTTGGCGCTTTTCTTAAGCATCGGGATGAAATTTATGGGACGTCCGTCAACCAAATTCATCATCGGTTTCTTCTTCGTCTTTAGCATAGCAATACTCGCATATATGGCTGAACAGCAATCAACTATGAAAGAACTCGGCATCGGTTATGCAGCGTGGGCAATCCTGTTCGGTCTGATTATCAGCAATACTGTCGGTACGCCGAAGTGGGCAATATCAGCGGTTCAGGTGGAATATTTTATTAAGATCGGTCTGGTTCTGCTTGGGGCTGAGATTCTGTTCAGCAAGATAGTCTCAATCGGGATTCCCGGTATCTTCGTAGCCTGGGTTGTAACGCCCATCGTGCTGATAACCACTTACGTAGTCGGTCAGAAGATCATCAAGATGCCCTCCAAGACGCTGAATATTACCATTTCCGCTGATATGTCGGTTTGCGGAGTGTCGGCAGCAATTGCCACTGCCGCTGCCTGCCGGGCAAAGAAGGAGGAACTGACCCTGGCGGTGGGGATGTCTCTCGTTTTCACCTCTATTATGATGATTGTAATGCCTATTGTCATTAAGGCGCTCGGAATATCACAGGTACTCGGTGGAGCCTGGATGGGTGGCACGATAGACTCAACCGGCGCCGTAGCCGCTGCGGGAGCTTTCCTGGGTGAAAAAGCTCTCTATGTCGCAGCTACCATCAAGATGATTCAGAACGTCCTCATTGGAGTGATTGCATTTTTCGTTGCTTTGTATTGGTGCGTTAAGGTTGAAGCCGTCCCCGGTCAGCGTGTAAGTTTATGGGAAATATGGTATCGCTTCCCCAAATTCGTAATCGGCTTTATAGGCGCTTCTATTGTTTTTTCGATCATCTACGCATTAATGGGCTCGGATGTGGGATATGTATTGGTTGACCACGGCGTCATACGAGGATTAACGAAGACTTTACGCGGATGGTTCTTCTGTCTGGCTTTTGTCAGTATAGGTCTGGCTACCGATTTTCGTCAATTAAAGCATATGTTCAAGGGTGGGAAACCTCTGATTCTATACGTATTTGGGCAGTCCTTTAACCTTTGTCTGACATTGTTTATAGCGTATATTATGTTCTATGTGATCTTCCCGGGGATTACGGCAAAGATATGATTTTTTTACCGCAGAGGGCATAGAGAGGAGAATATGAATGAAGTAGGGATAAATAGGAAACGTATAGTCGGGTGGCGGAATTTGATCGGCTGCATTATAATGGTGTGGGTATTTGTGTTTGTGATTGGTCCGCTCTGCTTGAAATTTGATCCTGTTGGAGAAATGGCTGAACATATCAGGGAAAGTGGAATCGAAGCTTGTGGTTATTGGTGGTCGGATGTAGAGGTATTTGCCGATGCGGAAATGAATTGCCGGAACACTATTAAATATCCACCTGGACAGAATATAAGTAAAATAAAATAAACGGACTAAGTATAATAATGAAATTGAAATCTTCTTTAATAACAATTCTTATCCTGTTAATCTTGTTTATCCTGTCAAGTTCTCCAATCATTGCAATTGCTGATGATAAGGACAAAGGGAAACTTGATGAGTTTGAAAAAGCGCTTGAGGATACCACCAGAAAAGGGAAAAAGAAGACCACTAAAGCCAGCAAAGAAAATGATACAATAACCGATGATTCAATTGCAGGTCAACTGTTTTTACATGCTTCTTTGTTTGTTTTCAGGCTTTATACATATTTTCCAGGTGAGAAAGAAGCGTTCTATAACGGGGATTTATTCAGTGTCAAATTCCAGAAATATCCTTATGCTTCCGGTAAAGATGGACTGATGACATTCGACGAAGGGAAATTTTATTCTATAGATATATCTACCAACTATTTATACGAAAGCGCTGATTTGAACGGAGTCGGTTTTAAGCTTAGATTTTCACCTATTACATTCTTTAATTTCACTTATCAAGTTACCAGATTACATGAAGAGACCAATGGTGCAAATGATCGATTAACCATATCTGATTTTCATTTGAATTACTATCGGTTCAGGTTTCCTGAATTTACGATGTGGTGGGGTTTAGGCAGCAAATTGATTAGCGGTGATAATGATTATTCAGGATTTTCGTATAATCACGGTTTTGAATGGTATTTACACACTCCAATCAGCGTACATTACAACTATAAAGCCAGTAACATCAACACTGTTTTCGTTTCTGACCATACATTTAATCTGAATTATCACTGGAAGCCATATTTTATGTATCTCGGCTATCAAAGTTATAACGCCGGCAGTGTTAGTATTAAAGGTTGCAGTATTGGGGTTGGGTTTTTTTATTAGTAACGGGTGGTGAAGGTGTCCCCATCTGCGATCATCAATCACTGGGAAGGGTAGACATTCTGACCGTTACCCATAATTATATTACACGCTGTCAACCCACCGTAGTTGACAGCATCGTCTAAAGCATTTCTCTGTCAGGGACGGCGCCCTGACAGCAGGGAAATAATTAAATGAGATAAACCTATGTCAATCACTCGTGAAAACTGGACGTCCCGCACAAGCTTCATATTAGCAGCTGTAGGCTCCGCCATCGGTTTGGGAAACGTTTGGCGTTTTCCTTACATCTGCTACGAGAACGGCGGAGGCGCTTTTCTTATCCCCTACTTCTTTGCGCTGTTCACTTGCGGTATACCGCTGTTGATGGTGGAATTTATAATGGGGAAACGAGCACGTGGCGGTGCGCCGCAAGCTTTCGAAGCTATCCGTCCGTTTATGTCCTGGGCAGGATGGCTCGCCTGTCTGTGTGCTTTTATCATTGTGACCTATTACTGCTCGATTATGGCTTGGTCGTGGGATTACATCTGGTATTCGATGAAGCTCGCCTGGGGCAATGATGCCGCCGGCTTCTTCAACCAGCAAGTCCTTAACAAGACAGCCGGTCCGGGCATGTTGGGCGGTATTCAGATGCCTATTTTGATCGGGCTCATCCTGACCTGGTTAGCTATCCTGCTGATCCTCTGGAAAGGAATCGGTTCGGTAGGGAAAGTTGTTCTGGTAACGGTTCCGTTGCCGGTAATGTGTCTGGTTATTCTGGCGATCAGAGGATTAACGCTGCCGGGCGCTGTGGATGGTGTGATTTATTACCTGCAGCCGGATTTCAGCAAACTCCAGGACCCGCGTGTCTGGCTGGCAGCTTATGGACAGATACTGTTCTCGCTGTCCCTTGGGCAGGCGGTACTGATTGCCTACGCTAGTTATCTGCCAAAGGACGCCGATATATCCAATAATTCCTTTATGACCGGCTTCATAAATTGCGGGTTCAGCTTCTTTGCCGGATTCGCCGTATTCTCTGCGCTGGGCTTCCTTGCTTACCAGGTTGGAGTTCCCGTGCAGGACGTCGTGAAATCGGGACCTGATCTGGCGTTTATCACCTATCCGACTATAATATCCAAGCTGCCATTCTGGGCGCCGTTCTTTGGGGTGGTATTCTTTCTTATGCTCCTGACACTCGGAATCGATTCCGCCTTTGCGCTCGTAGAAGGATTCGCTACTCCGTTAAAAGATGCAACAGGTATTAAACACACCAAAGTCATTATATGGCTGTGTATTATCGGTCTGGCAATCGGAATCCTTTATGTTACAAGGGGCGGTTTCCATTGGCTGGACATCGTGGATAAATATGTCTCCGACTTCGGACTGGTGACTATTGCTCTGGCGGAATGCATTGTAGTAGGATGGATTTTCGGCGCCAGGAAGTTCCGCAAAGAGATAAATGATACATCCGAAGTAAAAATCGGAGGCTGGTGGGACATCTGTATTATGTTCATAACGCCGCTGATACTTGGCTACATCCTGATTCATTCTCTCATTAAAGGAATTGTAGAACCTTATGGCGGATATCCCGCCTGGGCAAACTGGGTCGGAGGATGGGGAATGATAGTCGCAGCAATCCTGGTTTCGATTTTTCTTGGAATGAAATTTAACAGAAAGGAGAACAAATAATGCCTATCTCCGCTTGGATTATGCTGATACTCGGCTGTCTGGTTCTATATGGAGGATTCTTATGGAGCCTGCTAATCGCTCTGAAAGCAAAAAAGTAGACGCGACACTCTCAGGTTGTTCGAGAATAGGATTTCTACCTAATTTGTCATTCCAGACTTGATCCGGAATCCATTATTAACAACAACTATCTGGATTCCGGATCAAGTCTGGAATGACAAATTAGGTAGGTAATTCTGAAATGTTGACTTTTTCAACAGAATCATATATCTTATCAAATAATTTGTTTTGCTATCTTTAAGGAGGATTCTGTCAAATACAGATATTTTTCCTTGACTTTTGTTCGCTTTCTCTATAGTATTGCTTGAGAACATTTGGATTACGCTCGATTAGGTCATTTTGTCCTAATACAAGCAGTTCATACCAATTTGCATTCAAACGTTCATCAACCAACTGTCATTCCGGACTTGATCCGGAATCCAGAATCCCCATTATACAAATGGATTCCGGATCAAGTCCGGAATGACAAAGGTGAATTGTTTCTATACAGTGAACGCAAATTAGCATTACTTTGTTAAGTATCAATATTGGTTTTTATAATTGTTTGAAACATTAAAAGTTCCGCGTAGGGGCCGATTTATCGAGCCCTTTTGCATAAGTAGAAGGGGCTCAATAAATTGGCCCCT
>JAVCDD010000084.1 GCA_030765125.1 Candidatus Hatepunaea meridiana | reverse complement strand
TTGAACATCTCCGGTAGTGAGTCCAGTGCTTGTTTCTTCCATTGACTCAAAAGATTCGGATGAATTCCGTATGATGAGGCTATTTCGTTGATTGTTCTTTGTTCTCTAATCGCTTCGAGAACGACTTTGGCTTTAAAGGATGCGCTGTGGTATTTACGCTTCATTTTTACCCCTAAGTGAAATTAACATCAAGGTAACTTCCACCTTAGCACCCTGTCCAGTTTTTGGGGGTAATTATATTGTGTCAATGTAATCGGAATATGTTCTGTAATCTGTTGATCCATCTTTCCTGTATTTTTTCTTTTAGAAAGCTTAATATTACTTGATCTCTCATTGCATAATATGAGACTTGAAAAGCTAAAAATAATGCCCCTGCAAAAACTGTTATGTATGGATTGTTAAACGCTAACTTGATAGCTGATATGAAAATAACCATTGGAATACTATACGCAAGTTGCAAAATGAATTCGCGTATGACTAGTTTAATATTTACTTGAACCAAGCTCAAAAAATAGATGATTGCGAAAATCCAACACAATGTCCCAACAGTGCTTAATATCAAAACAGTATAAAGCGAATGCTTGATAACATGAACACCGATTAAAATTGCAATCATTCGTGCTAAAAAGATAAATATATCAAAATAAAACCAAACTTTAAGTTTATCAAAAACCAAGACAAGATAACTCATTGGATTAGAAAGGAAAACCATTAAAAACCACGGTGTTAATAACTGAGTAATTCGACCAGCTTCTACCCATTGATCTCCGAGAAATATATAAAAGAAATCGGGTGCAATTGTAAAAAGAAACACAAACGGAGTGATCCCGAAAACAATAAGTCTCTTAAAAACAGTGAATGTGTAATCAGTTAAAGATTCTCCACTCTTTTTCCTTTTAGCAGCTCCTTGAAAAAAGACCTCACCAACACTTTTCGCGATGAGGCTTATCGGCAATCCAATTAAAATTATCCCGCGTGAATATTGACCTACAAAGGCAACTCCGAAATAAGTAGCCAATAGTATTGTTGGTATTTCACGTGAAGCAGTATTAAATAGGCTTGATAAATTTTGATATATGGGGTAGTCTTTGTATTGCTTTGCTAGTTTAATAATAACACAAATGGAAATATTTGAAATAATAAAGCGCAAATCGTTAAAAAGAAGTTTCAATGACAAAACAATGGTGAAGAGAGCTCTTCCAAGCAAATCAACAATTATTAAAGTGCTACCACTATTATATCCAACAATGCCACTAGTAATTTTTAACATTGTGTTCTGTACTGAACAAGAGACAGACGCCACTGCAATTGATCTAAAATATTTATGCCTTATATTCCAGTATCGTATTGGCTGTGATAAACCATTGAAAAACATACTTAGAGGCAGTAACCAAATGTATGGTAATAAAGCGTTAATTCTAAAAACCTTAGTAATCGATTCACCAAAGAATGTGATGAGAAACACTATTACCGATAACATTATTATCATTAGAAAGATCGAAAGAGAAAAAATGTTTGCAGCTTCTTTATCATCATTTGGCAAGACTATTGCATATTGATATTTAAAGCTTAGGAAAGGCCAGACTAAGCTTGTAACTGTCCCAAATAAAGCAGCAATTCCAAATGCCTCTGGTGTATATAAACGACTGATGATCGGAGTCGAAAAGAAACCAATAATTTGTATTATCAATGTTCCAGACGCGAGAGCAAGCGCATTTTTCAGGAATGCGATAGAACTTACCTTACTTGATTTCGTCATGCTTCACTCACTGGTCATTAAGAGGTAAATTTTGATAAACTCGAGATAAATACTCTAACGAGTAGATTCCGTTGAAATCAAGAAGTTGTAATACATATGAAAGATGGGGGCGAATAATATCAATTGCTTTTTTTGGTAGGTATTTATCCTCTTGAAGTTGCTTTAATAATACTCTTAAGCGTGTAGTCTTAGGCGATAATTCACCGAAATATGCGAACCATTTAGCTGGATCTAAATCTGATTTTCTATACATATAATTTTTTAAGTATGGAAATATTCCTAACCGAACGGCAGCGGAAACGGCAAAATCCTTTAATGAAAAATATCTGTTTCTCAATGATTTAGCATTAAGAAATTCTGTTGTAATCTCATCAGTAATGCGAAAATCCCAAGAAATCAAATCCCGTAAATAGCTGGCGTGAGGAATCTTTGCAAGTGAACTCAATTTTCCCGTGAATATGTGATCGCGAAGAGTATTAATATAAAGACGCTTCCCGAAACGATAGTTATGAGGAACTCTTAAGAAAAAATCTATAATAGGGTAATCATACTGGGCACGCCAATCTGCTCCAAAATATTCGTAACATCGAACACTGTTGACAATCCATTTTGATTGACGGTTATTAATATCGAACATATCAAGCCTACTGATTGGGCTATCAAAACAAGCTGTATTTGGAACTGTAATTTCAGCTTTAATTTTTTTACGTAGAATATCTGAATGAGGGATAGAAAAGTATTTGGTCGAAGACCATCTGGAAATATAATGGCGTTTGATTACCGTATTGGCAACCGCTAAGTCTGTATCCAATATTGAATCCTCAAAATATATTGAAGGGTCAATATGTGAACCTGCCGGTACTTCAATACTATGACCCGGCCAAAATATTGTATTTGTCAAATCTATAGATTTTGATAATTGAAGTAAAACCGGCAAATCACTCCAATGGGGCATTGATACACCTTTGCTTACATAATTTGCTGCGCGGAAGAAATCGCTTTCCATAAGCGCATTTTTCCAGGTTGCATCATTATACTCAAAGAATTGCCATTCGAATCCTAACGCCTCTGCAACTGTTTTACTCACAGATGAATCATTATTACCATAATAGCCATAGGTGAAGCATAATACATTATCAATACCAAACTTCTTAAGTTGTGCAGCTATTAAGCGTGAGTCGAAACCTCCACTTAGTGGAAGAATTACTTTTTGACCACGATAATTATCTCGAAATCTTTTAAATACTGCATCAAGAACTGAACTTAGTTCTTCTTCAAGCTGCTCTTCTGTATCGCTTGAAAACTCTTGCGGGTAATAGTGAAAGTATTTATTCTGATATACTTCATTATCTCCTGATTTTGTTTTAGTGATAGTTACAATTTCACCTGGCCTAACTTGAAAAATATCTTCATAGAGCGTATCTCGATCTATAACGAAACCAGCAAGAAGAAATTCAATTGAGCTTAGTTCTGAAATGGAGATATTTAAATGCGAAGAAGCGATTCGAAAAGCTGAGTGTGATATAGTAATATGATCGGGTTCAACTGAATAGAATAAAGGTATACCTCGAATACGATCCGTCGCAAGTAAAACTGTATGTCGATTCCAAATTACTATCAAAGCCCATAAACCGTCGAATTTTGGCAGTTCTTCATTAAGAATACTAACAAATTCTTGTGAATTACAATTTTTTATTTGATTGTGTACATAAGATATGAGCGCCTCTCGCTCATAAAATCTATCATTTATGAATGCGTATCCTCGCCCAATGATTTCAATATTTTTAACTCCATCAAAATATCGAAACCAGGGTACACGATCATCATTAAAATATAGAGATAATTGCATTTATTTGTCCTGGTGAAATTTGTGAATTTAATTTTTAACATTAATAATATACTCATATTTCGCAGCACATTTTCGCGCAATAGCACCCCATAAATACTCTCTTTCAATTTCGTTTACATCATTCGAAACATTTCCACGATTTTGTAACTCTTCGTGAAATTGAAAATTTTCCGTCGCAACTTGCAATGGTGTGGCGTCGATAAGCTGACGAACATCTCCTGTATTAACAAAGAATTCGAGATCAAGACCATCAGTTACATCCTTTGATCGCTTAGCAACCAGTACTGGAACACCATACGATAATGCTTCTAATGATGTTGTTCCAGGTGCAGTTGGACACAGAAATAGACTTATGTTCCGAAAAAATTCCTGCTTCTTCGCTTCACTGTCAATACCACCTACGAATGTGAAATTATTTTCAATCGATAAACTTCTGATTTGTTTTTTTACAAACCATTCGAGCTCTCCTTTTCCTGCGATAAGTATTTTCATCTTGGGGTTGATTCGTAGTATTTCTTTGGCGATAGCAAAAAAATAAAGCCAACCCTTCTGCAAAAAGAACCTGGCAAAGTATCCTACAGTTAGATCTGTGGTAGAATCCTCATTATAGGGAATATTTAATGATTCCATTCCGTTATGCAATACAGACATCTTATTCCTCATGCCAACCTTGAGTGCTACTGCTTCGAGTGTTTCCCTGCTATTGCAGAACACATGATCTGCACCAGAAATGGATATTTTATCGAAATACCACTCAAAATAAGCTCCAATTCCTTGTTTTAAATATCTTGGGTAATATCGTAGCAAGTCGTCGTGAAAAATTGCCAGTGAATTACGATAATTAGCCGCACGAAGATGTAGAACTGCTGGAGGTCGCTTCCCTAAAGGAATACCCATCACGCTATAGCTACTGCCACCATTGCAGTGAATAACGTCGAACTGATTACTGTTATAACGGACAAACTGTTCTGCAGCACGTGAAAAAGACAGAATGTTGTATTTTGGCAATCCAGACTTATGAATAACGAATCCAGTATCGTCGATTTCAGGATCTGAAATACGATGGACAAAAAACTCTATATTATGTCCCAGTTTACGTAATGCTTTTGCCAGTTGGAAAATATTACGGGTATGACCACCACTCCAAAGACTCAGCATGTTAGAAATGATTAGTATCTTCATAAATAGGAGTACACTTGATTATTGTTCATATCCTATGATAGATATCGACTAAAACTTTACTGTCAACTGACCAGTTGTTATCAACAAAGGCTTTTGGGCTATTAGCTCTCCATTGTTTCAGGCGTACGTGTTCAACAGCATCAATTATGGTTTGTGCAAAGGCTGTTGGGTCATCAGCTTTGACTAATGCTCCAATTTTATATCGTGTGACAATTGACCGAATCTCCGGAAAATCGCTAAACACCACTGGTAACCGACAAGCTATCGCCTCAAACAATTTATTTGGAAGACAGAGACGGTAACTGAGACAGGAGTCCTGTATTGGATAGACACCTATATGGCTTTTCTGCAATTCAACTTGTAGATCTGCAAGAGATAACATCCCTTTTAGCTCTACGCGGTCACCAAAATCTCCGAATGCTTCTTTGACTTCGGGGGTAATGCTACCGAGAAGAGTCAGTTTGTATCTTGTAGGTAATTGACGCATAATTTCGATCAACACTGATATTCCTCTTCCAAGTGTAATTATTCCTTGATAAACCAGAATCACCGGGTCCTGTCCATTTGGCGAAGGAAGCAAATCATCAGAAGATTGTGAAATATCCCATTCTGTGCTGTTCCGCACTACTTCAACTTTGCTGATTTTAAGCTCATCTTCCATTCTACGAGCAATCATATCACCCACAGTAATTCCCGTATGTATCTTTCTGACATACAGTTTTTCACACCAAATTAGGATTTCTCGAGTTATCGGTTTTTTGTCGTATAGTGCCATTGAACCAGCAAAATATTCGTGGCTGTCATATATCAATTTGCTGTTACGGTAGAGACGAGCCCATACTGCTGTTTCCAACATCTGAAAGTCATGGCAATGAATCAACCTGAAGCTCTTATTTTTAATAAAGCGTTTCACTTGATTTACTCTTTGCCAACGTCCTAACAATCCACCTGGATGATTTATCTTCATCTGGATAAATTTCACCGTTTTGGAATACTGAAAGTGCTGCTCATCTTTCCCGAAAATCAACAGAGTAACTATATAGCCAACTTCAGCTAATGCTTGAATTTCCTTTAAAACCCGATGATCATGCAAAGCATCAGCCATATTTCTATTCAGCAACATTAAAACATTGGCGTCAGTCATATTAATCTACACCCATTAATGCGGTTAACGGTAGTCTCCCTATAGTGTGTTGTCGTTAGGTTTTTGAACTCAAAATATGCGAGCATAGCTCTCGTTTTTTCAGGCGACTTTCTTAATGAAAAGCTCTTGACCGATGAGGGTTAAGCCGCGATTTAAGAGACTATAGGCTTCCTCGAAATTGGATGGTTGCGACAAGATCCGAAGTGCTTCTTTTCTGTAAGTCCTTGTTATTAAATGACCGGCAAAATACAAATTCGACGAAACTGAATCTAAATTACGCGTCATCCGAGTTCCGTAAGTCTTTATAATTGCTTACCTTGCACTCGCTCAACTAATCCACGAACACTTAACTTTTTCAATTCATACCGAATTTGTCTCCTATTTCCGTAAAATTTGGAAAGCGAACCCAGAAAATTACCTGTTCTCAATCCGAATGTTGCGTATTTATGTCTAAAACCGACTTAAATAACGCAAATGACGTGGCTTACGGAAGTAGTTGTTGATTCCGTGAAGATGCTTGTCAATCTGAGTGGTGTAGAAATTCTGCATAAAGTATGAGCTCGATAGTTAATCAGAATCATACTACATAAGCAATCCACTGACTATTTTCAAGATTAAAACCCGATTCAAACAACGGGTAACACAATGGCATGATTTGAATTTTAGTTCGGTAAGGTTTAGAATCTAATTGATCGATCGGGATTTGCTGAGCGTTTTTTTACACATCCTTGTACCTCGCGACAGGAAGGAGACAAGTTAAATGATGATTTCTCCGAAGTCAAGTGAAATTGATGCGAAAACTCCTGATTCTTAAATCTAAACGCTTGTTATGAAATTATCAGTCTCACGTGCCTTTACCCGAATATTTCACGAGAGAGTACGTTTGCTCTCCTGGTGTGAAAGAAATGATGTTGATTATATCATCGGTTTGCCAAAGAACAACGTGCTTCAGCAAATGGTTCTGCCGCTCATTGAGCAGGCAAAAAACGGCTTTGACAGCACAAGCGAAAAGCAACGGTTTTTCGATGAAGTGCAGTATGGCGCAAAGACCTGGGGCACGAAGCGTCGCGTGATTGTCAAAGCCGAACACAACAGCAAAGGTCCCAATACTCGTTATGTGCTCACAAATCTATTCGGTGATCCGCAGGAACTTTATGACGACATCTACTGTCAGCGTGGCGAGATGGAGAACCGGATCAAAGAACAACAACTTGATCTTTTTGTAGACCGCACATCATGTCACAAATGGTGGTCGAATCAATTTCGTTTGATCCTATCCAGTTTGGCGTATGTACTATTAAGTACCATTCGGCGATTGGGCTTAGTTAACACAGAATTGTCAAATGCCTGTTGTGGAACTATGAGGTTGAAGTTATTGAAGATTGGTGCCGTGATCTTGCGTAACACCCGTCGCATCCGTTTCCTCTTGTCCAGTGCTTACCCTTTCAAAAGACTTTTCTGAATAGTTTAACTGCGACTACAACCTGTATAATATCCACAACGCTTAATTGGTTTGTATTCTTCAAAACAAGATGAATTCCACTTTACTTGGGATAAGTACGTCCGTTTGTATATTATACACCCCAGTTATCGTTTTAATTCAGGAATTCTTGTTCTATTATCACCGAATTGTTTATATCCATGACCCATAATATTGATTCAAGACTACCTCAGGAAGAATCAGACTATCGCATCAGAAAATCTGACTCGGAAGGGACTCGTGAAATATCCGGGTTAAGTCTTTACCATACCGGATGTATGAATAATCACTATGAAAGATAAACAGGAGGCTTCATAACTCCAAATGAAAAGGCGGCCTTTTTCAGCCGCCTTCTCAATTAAGCAAGTTTTAAGATTGCTTAAACTGTTAGCATTCTCACGAGATCTACTTTCGTCCTTAGTCGCGAGATATGCAGTTCACTAACCCGGTTAAAGAGAATCTTACCGACAAGTTGATCCAGATCCTCCTCGGGATTTTTAGCCTTGATTATCCTGAGAAAATCGGACTTGGTGCGTGCGATCCCGATACCACGTTGTCTCGCTAGAGCTTGAAGCTGCTTGACGGTCATCTTGGTGATGTCCTGTTCGTCATCAGTCGTTTCAGGCGTAGGCATTGCCTTACCTTGATCGGTAGGCTCCGCTTCTTGAGATGCTTCCGTCTCTACAACAGGGGATTCGGTTTCAGTAACCACTTCTACTTCGTCCGTTGGCTCCGCCTGTGTTGACGGTTCGACCAATGCAACCATGGAAAAGGATGCAGTTATTCGGCTGCCGTCTTCCAGCTCGATCGTCCAGCTGTGGCGTTCCTTGTCAACGATAACACCCACTTCGTTTTTGAACTGCCCAGCGGTGATCAATACGCTGTCTCCGATTTTCTTTTTCACTTTACTCATGTCGTTCTCCTTGAAATATATTGTTGGTAATGCATTACTTAATGCAGCGTCAACTTACATCTTAAGTGTGTCAAATCAAGCTAATAATTACAGAAATCTTAGAAACAATAAAAAAGGCGGAACACCCTGCTATTGGGCGCTCCGCCTTGCTCAGTTTAGTGCTTCCGGACTCAGTTCTTCGGTGTTTCAGCCCAGTGTGTTTTGTTGAATACACTCACTGCTTGACCAATCAGAAAGTCGTCCATTTTACGATTTAAATCTTAAAGTCTCAAGTCAAAAGTCTGGGAGTAGCGCCGTAGCGAAACATCGAGCCGATGCAACGAAGCCGCTGTGCCGAAGTGAGGCGCAGGCGCGTTGGAACTTGCATGAGGAAAAGAAAAGGGATACTCCAGAGATTTTCCTCCTTGACTGGGTTCCAAGAGCAAAGCCCTTGGTCGTGTTAAAAAGGACTCAGTGCTCCTCTTGAATCCTTTTTACTTTACGCTTTAGAAAATCATTAAACTCTTCACTAGAATAAAGAAGGTACCGACCATTCTGTCCAATAGGATATGGGAATCCTGGTTCGTTAGCCCATCTGTGAATAGTTGATCTTGAAACGAAGATATTGTGCTTTCGTGCGATTGTAACCATTTGAGTCCGATTTATCATGATTTTATCCATTTTTACTAAGCTTCTGTTTTATTAGTTTTATCAATTCTTCTTTCGATCTTAACGCGCTAATGTTGTACTTCTCAATCAAATCCTTAAGCTGAGTCCCTTTCAACGATTCCAGATTGACATCCGGTTCCAAGGGTTTCAATAGCTTGATAAAATCCTTCTTAGTGCGGGCAATGGAGATGCTGTTGGCTTGGGCAAGCTTCTGCAATTGTTTCATTGTCAGTTTCTCAAAGCTACCCAGTGACACCGCTTTGCCGACCTTGACAGACTCCCCATGCTTCTTAGTTGCCATGTCAGCGATTTCGGATGGCACAAGGATGCAGTCGTAATCCGGCTGTTTCGCAGCTGCCTGAATTGCCAATGCCCAGATCGGTATATTTTTCGTTGTGGTTTTCATTTCAATGTACCGGAATCCCCGACCTGCAGACCTTTGCACGGGCTGCAACCAGACAACATCTATTATGTGACACGTCACATAATAGATGTTGTGTGACGGCAATCGTTATGTGCTGTGGGAGACGGGAGAGACTACCAGCATGGGAGGCGCACGAGAATGACGGCACATAATGGATTCCT
>JAVCDD010000373.1 GCA_030765125.1 Candidatus Hatepunaea meridiana | reverse complement strand
AGTGCTTGCCGGTAGGGGTATTGTAGATACTGATGGCAGATGTGGTATGTCATTATGGGGAACCTCCACCGGGGAGGGCGGACATTCCTGTCCGCCACCTTATAAGAATCCAACCGGTTTCAATGAAAGTGAACCCATTTCAATAAAAGCAAACAATTCCGATCTTTCACTTGAATGGCTCGATGGTACCGACCTTAGCGTTGGTTGGAAAGTGGATGGATGGAGTGTGGCACGGTTAACAGAGAGCGCTATCCCCATCGAATTTGGCATTCATAGTGTATATCCCAATCCTTTCAACGGGCAGCTTCGAGTCGATTTTGGACTTAATAAATCCAGCAATATTACAATCAAAGCTTATGACCTTACAGGTCGTGAAGCAGCAACATTGGTGTCGGCTCAATATAATAAGGGCGCTTATCGAATTCATTGGAACGCCGATGACCTGCCCAGCGGTCTTTACCTGTTGCAATTAAAAACATCCGAACGAACTCAAACACGTAAAGTTCTGTTAATACGGTAGTATATGTGTGCATTCGCAGACAGAGACGCACACACTGCTTTTGTCTTTAACCGCAGATTACGCAGGTTAAACAATTTTATAACCATTATTTGAGGATGTCATGAACAAACTTATCAAAGTTCTATTTCTCTTAGTCCTATCACTGTTCCTTTTAACAAACACCACATTCGCACAGTTCGAATTAATTTGGGAAGTTAATCGTCCCGGTGGTTTAGGGAATATTCATGGGATTACCGTTAACCCTGAGAACGGTGAATTATTCATCAGCGACTTCGCTAGCGTTCATCGTTTTGACGATGCGTTAGAGGAAAGAATAGAGGTAATAAATCTCAATGTCGGTGACATACGAGGCTTGGGATTTGACACCCGAGAAAGCCTTTTGATCTTAGCCGGTTACGGTAGTCGAAGATATTTCATCGTTGATCTTGACGGCGAAGTGCTTGAGTCGATTGATGTGAATCACGCCTTAAATACCGTCAGCTATGACTCCGACCAAGACCTATATATTATGGGGGATTGGAATCAGGTTGTAGCGTTCCGAAACCGTCAGAACGAAGAAACAGATCGTTTCAACGTCAATGTGAACATCACCGGAGTCTGTTACTACCCGGTCAACGGCACGATCTTTGTCTGTGAAGGCAATGACACGGTCATTGAATATAGCATTGATGGTGAACAGATAGACAGACCTCTTCCAAACGATGTAATCGGTGGAAACGGACAGGATATCGCTTACAATCCGATGTCAAGGATATTCTACGCCACCGGACAGGGGGGATGGGTAGGCGCTTGGGAGGACAACTATGGCGCTATGCCTGAACCACAGTTTGGACCGGAGTCTTTTGAGTTGGCGGTAAACCTGGGACTCGATATCGAAGAAACACTGACCATCACAAACGTTGGTGAGGAAGACAGCCGATTGCGGTTCACAATTGATATTGTCGGAGACGAAGAAAACGATTGGCTGACCTGCGATCCGGTTGAGGGTATAATCGAACACGATGAAGAAGCCGAAATTACACTGACCGTCTCTACGGAAGACCTCGAACCTGAGCAGTATTTCAAGACAATCATCGTTAACACCAACAATCCTGAGTTCAGAGGTGTGGAAATTCCGGTGGAACTGACAGTTATTTCCGGCTATGGGACATTAACCGGAACGGTAACAGATCCAGCTACTGATCAACCTGTGGCTGATGCTGTTATCTCTATACCACGCTTTGAATTTCAAGAAACTACTAATGAAGAAGGTGTTTTCCTTTTTGAAGAGGTACCGGAGTGGATCTATACTGTTGAACTTACGGCTGATGACTACCACCCTCAAACCGTAGAGGACGTTGAAGTGATCGAGGATGAAGAAACCGTGCTTAACCTCGAGCTTCTGCATTCCGAATGCACGCCCAGCGAAGATGAGTTTATTATGGCGCTTGAGCCGGGCTCTGAACACGTTTTTGAGTTCGAGATCGCTAACGGTGGAAATGCTCCATTGACTTGGGAGGTTGAACGTGTTCTGCCCGAAGAAGTTGACCTCGATCCCTGGGAACTCCGCAATATGGTAGATGCAGAAGAGATTGTTGAGGATAATCAATTAAATGGAGTTACCTATCTCAACGGATACTACTACATCTCTGGTGGCAACAACCGAAATGATGTTAATAAAATCTATGTAATCAACACCGATGGTGAGTTGGTTAGTGATTTTGACCTTTTTCATGAGTCGCAGTACGGTTTGCGTGACCTTACGACAGACGGTGAACTTCTCTGGGGATCTGACGATGGCGTACTATACGGTTTCACAACCGATGGTGAATTGATACACTCAATTGACCAACCTTTTGGTGACAATTACCGCGCATTAACCTGGAATGATGACCGAGGTTTGTTCATGATCTCCGATATAACTTCCGATATTTTCGTTATAGATATTGAAGGTGATCTGGTGGAAAGAATAAATCGTCCCGACGGCAACTCTCGTGTCTACGGAATGTCCTACTGGATGGACGATCCCGATGGTTATAATCTTTACACACTAACTCGCGGTGAGGAAGCAGACCTGATGGTTAAGAAGTTAAATCTAAATAACGGTGACTATGTAACCGTAACCGAGATTGGCGTAGACGGCGGTCGTCCAGGCGGCATTCATATATCCAACCGGGTTGATCCGTATAGCTGGGTGATGATGGCATTGGTTCAGAACACGGATAGAATGGCTGTCTGGCAGCTTTCCACCAATCGCAATTGGTTTCGGATAGAACCTGAATCAGGAGAGATAGCTGATGATGAAAGCCAGGAATTCCAATTGACCCTGGATGCAGAAGATATACCGGCTGACGTTACATTAGAGGGCGAGCTCGTATTTCACCACGACGGCGTCGGTGGTGAGACTATTCTGCCAGTCAGGCTGGAAGTGGTGGAAGGCGAGGTTCACACATTCAGAGAATTGGAACTTGACATTGGCTGGAACCTGGTTTCTTGCAATCTGCAACCCGATGAAGAGGACGTGGAAGTGCTGATGGCTGATTTAGTTGAAGACGGTTCGTTAATTATGATGAAGGATGGTGACGGACATTTCTACCGCCCGGAATACAACTTTAACAACATCCCTGGCTGGTTCGTGGATGAGGGTTACCAAATCAAGATGCGAGATGCTGCTAATTTAAGAGAAGCTGAGTTAAGACTTGTAGGCTGGTCAGTGGTCCGCGATGAGCCCATTCGACTCGAAAGCGGCTGGCAATTAGTTTCTTATTATCCACGTTTCCCAATAGAAGCTACGATTGCTCTATCAGGAATTGAAGATCATCTGATTATTGCTAAGGACGGCTTCGGTAATTTCTACATTCCTGCCTGGAACTTCAGTAATATGGGTAATATGCGTGAAGGACGAGGATATTTCATAAATGTTGATGAAAACGTGGTGCTTGTTTACATGTTAGAGCACGAGGATACGATCCCTTATAATATAATTCGCCAGACCTCAGTTTATTCAAGGCAGGGCTCATTACCTGTACATCTGCCGACCGGATCGAATATGAGCTTGTTAGCGCTAACTGACCCAATGATTACGGGTGAACTCGGAGTATATACATCTGGCAGGTTAATTGGCAGCGGAATAATCCGGAATGGCTTCTGCGGAATTGCAGTATGGGGTGATGATCTAACTACAAGCGAGATTGATGGTGCGATAGAGGAGGATCATCTCGAAATCAAGCTGTTGGATAAAGGTGCCCTGAATTCAGTTAGTTATACATTGTTATCCGGCAAGAATGCATATCAGAAAGATGGTTTAGCTGTAATCCGGTTGGATATGATTACAGAAGCTCCGACTGAGTTTGGGATAACATCTGTTTATCCCAACCCGTTCAACTCTCAGACACAGCTTAGTTACAGCCTTCTCGAAGCTGGATATGTAGAACTTAATGTTTATGATATGACAGGAAGATTGATTGAGGAGATGTATAAAGGACATCATCGGGCAGGTAAACACAAGATGCTGATGGATGGAGCCAATCTTGCAAACGGTGTTTACGTAATTTGCCTTGAGACAACAGGGAACGTTTCACAAATAAAGGTCACATTGGTAAAATGATTCAGTAGCATAGGCGGCTCCTTATTCACAGCAGATTAAGCGGATAGTTCAGAGTTCAACCTTCAGGTTGTTTTCCCTTCTTGAACTAATGGAGTGAACTTTAACCCAAAGCAAGCTGAAGCTTGAACTCTAAACAAAAATAACTGCGTAACCTGCGGATAAAAAAAAGGATACACAATGAACAATTATCACAAAACTTTCTTAAGCATAGCCCTTCTAATTTGTTTCCTTTACTGTTTTCCTGCTATTGCTGAAATTACGGTCAATCCAATTGGCTTTGCTATATCAGTTGAGGAAGATCAGGGAGCTGAAGTCGAGCTTGTACTGAGCAACAGTAGTGAAGATGATGTTGCTTTCAGTATCGACTACGAATTAGTTGAAGATGATGATGACCGCCGGGCAGGACCGCGTCGCGACGATCCGGGGGAAATCCTGCAGCGGATCCAGACGCCATACATACATTGGATAGGCATGGCTTGGGATCCTGAGAATAATTGGTTATGGGGGTGCAATTATACCGAATCGTTCCGCATTATGGCTTATGATCCCGAAGATGATGAAGTCCATGTCAACTTCGATCCGGGGCGTAACCTTGTCGGTATGTACTACTATGACGGTATAATTCATGCAGGTGGATACTCTCAGAATCAGAATACCATTTACCGTTATGACCTTGAAGGAAATGCCCTTGATAATATGCGGTCACCAGTAGCCCTGACTTCTTCCTGTATTGCCGCAGGTGATGAGTATCTCTTCACGCTTCAAATCAATGTTGGCGGCATAATACGTGTCTGGGATATCGAGGACTTGGAGCAGGTTGGAACGATTAATTACTGGGCGCCAATTGCCAACAACGCCCAAATCTACGGTATGGAGTGGATTGACAATCATCCCGATGGTCAGCTCTGGCTGGCGAGACGCGATGACACACGCTTATATCAATTGTTTGTTGATGGAAATTGGGATGCCGAAGTGGTACAGAGCTTCCAAACGCCGCAATTGCATCACTGCGGTCTGGCACACGATGGCGAAGATCTCTGGATGAACATTTACAACAATAATGACCGTACCTGGTATAGGATCGACGATGGTGTAGAAGAGTTCCACATGCTCATCATCGAACCTGAGACAGGAGTCGTTCCTGGCGAAGATGCTGAAACAGTGGATATACATATCGTAACGGAAGGTTGCGAAGCAGGCGTCTATAACATGCTGGTTCAGATCGAACTCACTGAACCGGAAGAAGAACGGGATGATTTCGAGGAAACCACTATCCGTATTTCGGGAGTCGTCTCGATAGATTCCCCCACCGCAGGAGTTTCAGGTACAGTTACCAACACCGCTGATAATGAAGTAATCGAAGGCGCTTTTATCGAATTGGATTGCTATATCATCGGCGTATATTCTGATGAAGATGGCAATTACGCTCTTTCCAATCTACCTGCCGGTGAATATGAGCTGACTTTCTCAGCTCCCGATTTCCTGCCCACAACCGAAGCCGTCAACCTCGGAGAAGATGACGTCGAACTGAACATCGAACTGCTTTACGCTGAATTCCTTTCTGACGAAGACCAGTTCTTTATGGCGCTCGAACCGGATATGGAACATACATTCGAGTTCGAAGTTTCCAACGGTGGCAATGGTCCACTGACTTATCTTGT
>JAVCDD010000213.1 GCA_030765125.1 Candidatus Hatepunaea meridiana | reverse complement strand
TTGGTGAAGATGTGCAGATGTTGATGTATCCTGTCATGCTTGTCGAGGAAGAGCAGCGTGATGAACCAGATGAACCTGATGTACCAACCCACGAAAGCTGGCAACTCACCTTACAAGTATCCTCAGCGAATGCTTCTGATTTGACGACCGTCTTCGGAGTGGATACATTGGCAACGGACGATTTCGATGCACGCTTCGACTATCCTGAACCACCATTACCACCTGCAGGAAGATATTTGACAGCCTGTTTCCGACACGATGACTGGGATCGAGCCAACGGAAGACTTTTCAACCATGATATCCGTTCAGAAATAAACTGGGGAGCAACGTCGGAATGGGTATTGACCGTTGCTACCAATGACACCGGACAAGTCACATTAAGCTGGCAGGATATCGACTCCAACATTCCTGAATATCACAGCTTAATACTTGAGGACTTGTCAACGGATCAGAGAGTTAACATGCTGGAAACCACCGAATACTGTTATAACAATGACGGCATTCGTGAGTTCAGGATCTACGCAGAAGCTAACGGCATCAACGGCAGAGATCCAGCCCTGATCCCTTCCGAGTTCTTCCTTGCAGAGGCATATCCGAATCCATTTAATGCAGTCACGCATATTCCATACGGTTTACCAGTAAACACAAGTGTATCAATCAAGGTGTATGACATCACAGGACGGCAGGTTGCAATGTTGATCGATAGTGAACAGCTCGCAGGTCGATATACTCTGGTCTGGGACAGCCAGGCTGCTCCGACTGGCATGTATATCGTCAGGATGGAAGCGCTGGGATTTATGAAGGCGCGGAAGGTTATGTTGGTGAAGTAGTTTTGAAAAAGATTGCGATTTTTTACCAAGATTAATAAAATCTTATATTTACTTTAACAATATTAGAGCTTCCGATTTTATTGTGACTAATCGGTAGCTGACATAACAGCAGAAGACCCACAGCAATCGTGAGCCTGAAGAAGGCGCGAGCTGAAGGTAGCTGAGATAGTCGAGCGGTGAGCTTGAAGAAAGCGCCGATCGTCAGAGATGAAAGACTCTCTGAGGATCGGCGCTTTTTCATTTTTGGGAATAATCTAAAATCGATAAGGAATTATTGAAACTGAATTCAACAAAGGAATGACCGATTGAATCAAGTCGAGCGTATCCAGCAGACGGTCTTGCGGAGTATGCATTCGCGTGACCTATACACCGAACGTCAAGTGAACGTGATGATGAAGACGTTACAGAAAGCCGACACCTATGTCAAGGCGGAGTTAGTGCGCATCGGTGACAGTAAGGTTTTGAAAAAAGGGCTCGAAATCAGGAAAGAACAGCTCAAAGGGATACAGAATCAGATTGACAGGATCGTCCGGGATTTAAAGAATGAACAGACTTTGATGATGAAAACGGCTGTTAGAGAGTCCTTTCAGAACGGGATAACCGGCAGCATCGGTGAGTTCAGTGAACTTGGGTTTCCTAATTACGAGAATTTGTCTCACGAAGATCGAGTCAAGCTGGCAGGTCAGGTGATGAGTCTAATAGATCGATCAGCGCTCGATTTCCTGGTCAACTACGACTTGCAACTCTTGGGGAATGTAACACGCGAGCTGGCGGACGGGATCAAGCAGCAGATCGCGGTGGGGATTGTCACCGGCGACTCTATCGCTAAAATCGGCGAGAAGATCGGTGGGGTGATTACAGACCCGGATAAGTTCCGGCGTGCGGGTAAAACGATATTCCGAACAGCTCAGAATAGGATTGAGGTGATAACGCGAACTGAAACATTACGATCCTATGGTCAAGGGCGTCGGAAGTTCTATGATACTGTCGGCGTAAAAAGAGTAGTATGGGTTACTGCCGGTGACGAGCGCACCTGTCCTCAGTGTGGTCCGCTCGACGGCAAGGAGTTTCCGATAGATAAGATACCTTCATTCCCTCATCCTCAGTGCAGATGTTCGTTCTATGCAGCCCGTGCGAAGGTATGCAGGGCGGGAGTTCCGATACATTGATGATGAGAACTTCAACACATATTTATGCATGGGCATTAGCGATTCAGGCCGCGACGAAACAGCCGGATTACGATTGCATCCTCGTGCCGTCTGAGATAGCCGACATGGCAACGAAAAAGCATGGCGAGTCTGTAAAAATCGGGAAGGCGGTTTCCGAGGGCGACTTCGCTAAACTTACTATGAAACAATTGCAGAAGCTTGCTCAGACCAACAGCGTTTCCATTGCTCGCACCAAGAAGGATTTTATCAAGCTGCTAAAGCCTTTAGAACCGGATGTCGATCTGGAATCGTTGAAGGGCACTCAACTCAAAGTAATAATCAAGAAACACAAGATCGGAGCGCTGCGATCAAAGGATGAGTTGATCGCTCTGTTGAAAAAGAAGATTACTGAAGGGGCCAAAGAGAAGGTCGGAAAGGAACTTGCAGAGCAACAGATCAAGATTCTGAAACAGAAGATCACCCTTCATCTGAATCAGTTACCGGGATTGCAGCCGCAGGATTTTAAGTTAGCTTTAAATCATTTTAACAAGATTTCTGATTCGTTATCCGAGGCGAAAAACCTGATACCTGAAACCGATTGGTTAGTGTTGAAGAAACAGTATGATTTTGCTCATAATGCTTTCGTCCAGCAATTGAATTCACTGAACGCTGGTCAACTGAAGAAGATCGCACAGAAGGCAAAGCTGGCTCACTATCAGTGGGCTGCGAAGGACGATCTCGTTGTCCTGATGTCATCCAGTGATGCATCTGCGATAAAGATTGCTAAAAACAACATCGAAGTAAAATGGGCGAAATGGGCGGAGAAACACGGTAAAAAGAAGGTAAAACCGTCACCATCAAAACCGAAACCCAAAATAACACCGGAAGTAAAATCCAAACCTCA
>JAVCDD010000184.1 GCA_030765125.1 Candidatus Hatepunaea meridiana | reverse complement strand
TTTACTGGATATTAACCCCTTTTTGTCATTCCCGCGAAGGCGGGAATCCAGGAGAAACAATAGATTACCTGGATTCCCGCCTTCGCGGGAATGACAAAAAGGGGACTTTTCGGTCAGGCACTACTTAGTAAATGCAAACAGAATAAACCCTTATTCAATATACTTATTACCGTTTGCAATGTCAAATAAATTCACTGTGATGCCAAAGGAAATTTTTGGCGGTAAGGTTAATTATTCTGTTTTTTTTTCGGTAAAATTCCTCGCCATCACCCCATAAAGCAAAGGAATCACAACCAACGTAATCAGAGTAGCAAAACTCAATCCAAATATCACTGTTATCGCCATCGGTCGACGGATTTCTACGCCCTCGCCTACGCCCAAAGCCATTGGCAGCAATGCCAGGATAGTGGTCAGGGACGTCATCAGGATGGGGCGCATACGTGAACGTGCGGCTTCGAGTACCGCTTCGTTTATCTGTTTGCCGCTGCGCACTATCCGATTAGTGTAGTCTACTAATACTATTGAGTTATTGACAACAATCCCCGCCAGGACGATCAATCCGAGGAATACCATTACCGACAACGATATATTCATTATCCATAATACCGGTATCACACAGGCAACTGCCAATGGAATGGTCAATAGGATAAGGAACGGATGACGTAACGATTCAAATTGTGACGCCATAACTACGTATACGAGAAAAACTGCGAGCAGCAAGGCAAATTTCAAACTGGCAAGGGAATCCTCCATCTCACGATGTTGACCGGAGATTATGAAGTCGTATCCTTCGACGAGGTTCATACTATGCAATATAGACTTGACAGCCGCATCCGCTTCCTTAAGATCGCTTCCCCTCACATCAGCGCTTATCACTGCTGCCCGGACACCGCCGACACGACGTATTTCTGCCGGTCCTTCGCGCAACTCAAGTGTCGCTACTTCAGCGAGTGTAACCGGAATGGGTTGACCGGGGTTGATAACAAGCCTGTTCAGTTCTGCGATGCTTTCTCGGTCTGCTTCAGTCACTTGAACGCGGATGTCTATGCGGTGTTCTTCTTCGCGGAATCTGGTGGGGACTTTACCCAGCACTGAAGATCGAACCAGGTCTGCTGCATTGCGTGCCGATAGTCCCAATCTTGAGAGGCGATCCCGGTCAAACCTGATCACAACCTCCGGATGCCCCGGACGTACTGTAGACTCAACGTCAGCAAGCATCGGGAGTCCTGAGAAACGGGATTCTATCTCAAGTCCTTGCCTGCGTATTTCAGATAAATCGTTGCCCTTGAGGATAACTTCGATGGGCTTTTTAAAAGTAAAGATGGTTGGATGCGTGACCAGCATTTCAAGTGAAGGGATGTTGCTCGTAAGAAGGCGCGCTTCTTCGACTATTAATAGCTCTTTTGATTCCAATCCGGTTGCGTCAGACAGGAGTGTCTGACCTACCTGTTTTTTGTCAGACAAGAGTGTCTGACCTACTGGGGTTGTGCTTGGTCCCAACATAATAGTAATAACCGCATTATTAGAACCACGAGCAGATTGTTCTGCTGTCATTATCTCACCGCCTATGCGGCTGGAAACTTTTTTTATGCCGGATATTTCGGAGAGTTTCTCTTCTATCGGGAATACTATTTCTGCGGTCTGTTCTAATGTTGTTCCAACAGGTAAAGTTAATTCGAGGTTGAAGGTTCCCTGACTGAAATTCGGAACTAATTCACCGCCCAGTTTTGGTAATAAGAACAGTATGGACAGGATAAACAGGATAAATGTTGCAGATAGAATCAAACCTGGTATACGCAATAATTTTGCTAATAAGTGAATGTAAACATCGGTTATTATGTCTATGAATCTACGAAAAGCGGATCCGGTGGATTTTGCCGGTACTGAGATGCGTTTGAACATCGGTGAAGAAAAATGAATGAATAGCCATTTAGATCCGATAAGCAGCAAATAAATCAGTAAGAAGGTTAGTCTTATGATAAATATTATTATTAATCGGATTACTATGTACGGTATGAAGAATAATGAAAGGAATAGTTTTTCCCAGCGGCTAAACCGCTTCCAATGTCCAAGATCAGATTTGAACTCGGTCCAGGTTAGTAGGGGTTTTGTGATTGATTGCCCTCGATGGTCGGGTTCAGTTGAGTCAGACAGTCCCGAAGTATCGGGATGACCGACCCGTTCTGGAGAGTCAGACAAGAGTGTCTGACCTACTAGGCCTTTCTTTCGAGTAAGTAGCATTGGGATGAAGAATAAAGCTACTATTAGTGAAACAGTTAATGCTATAATTACCGTCAGAGCCATATCGCCGAATATTTGACCGGCGATTCCTTTTACGAAGACAATCGGGAAAAATACTACAATGGTAGTTAAAGTTGAAGCAGTTACGGCTCCGCCAACGATACGCGCGCCGGTGACCGCTGCCTGCACGGGTGGATCACCCTTTTCACGTCGTCGGTGGATGGATTCTATTACTACAATCGCATTGTCCACCATCATCCCCACACCCAATGCCAACCCACCAAGCGACATTATATTGATGCTGACACCAAAGATGTGCATCGCTGCAAATGCACAGACTAACGATACCGGGATTACAATGGCAACGACCAACGTATCGAGTAACTGACCTAAAAAGAATAACAGAACAACTACCGCTAAAAGACCGCCCAGGATAGCGGCGGATCGAACATTAATGATGGATTGCTTGATGAATTCAGCCTGGTTTGCGAGGATATGCAGTTCTATCCTTTCAGTCAATACTTCCTTTAAGGGAATAAGTCCCCGCCGTTTCTTATGTTCTCCTTTATCTTCTTTGTCTTTCTTTGCCTGTTTCTTTTTCTGGATTTTTTTCTCCGGTTCCTTGCCAAACAACCGGAATTTAATAAGATCTGATACGTTTATCGGGTTAGCATCTGATTCTTTATATATTTCGATTTCAACCGATTCCCTGCCTCTTACGCGGGTTATGGTTTTCTTTTCTATTGCTTTACGCGAGACTCTCGCGATGTCCTTCAATCGAATAGGCTCGCTGTTACGAACGTCAATTACGGTGTTTGCAATGTCGTCTATTTCCTGGAATTCATTCAATGTTCTGACGATATATTCCGCCTCGCCTTCCTGGAGTTTGCCGCCAGCCAGATTGATGTTCTCGGACGCCAGACGGAGCAATACCTTATCGATTGACAGGTTTAACATATCCAATTTTGCTGCATCCAGCTCAACCCGTATTTCAGCCTCCTCCCCACCCTTAACTTTAACAGCAGCGACACCGGAAATCTTCTCGAGTTCACGCTTGATAACGTCTTCAGTCAAGGTGCGTAGCTGCATTAAGTCCAGCGAGTCGGAAATAAGTCCAATACGGATCATCGGATCGAGGGATGGATCGTAACGTAGAATCAGTGGTGGTTTGACGTCTTCAGCCAGAAAGACCACATCGAGCTTCTCCCGCACGTCCTGAGTGGCGCGGTTCATATCAGTCCCCCACTCGAACTCAAGCAGCACATCACTGACTTCAGCGCGAGACGAAGAAGACATCTCCACCAGATTCCTGACTATGCCAAGCGATTGTTCAATAGGACGGGTTACGCCATTCTCAACCTCTTCAGGCGCAGCGCCGGGGAACTCGGTACGAACGGTTAGCGAAGGATAGGTTATTTCAGGCATCAGATTGATAGGCAGCAATCTGTATGAGAGAAGCCCGAAGACGACGGCAGTCAGGACGATCATAGTTACCGTGACCGGGCGTCGAATGGGGAAGTGATAGGGGGAACGGGTTATTTCGGGGGGAAGCAATTGATAATCCTTATAAAGGATGAAGGATGAAGGATGAAGGTTTCAAGTGCGAAAGCAAGAATTTCATTGTAAAATCTTTCGAATTAGCTAAATTCCAATGTTTCGATAGAATACTTATAATAAAGTAAGAAGCACAATTGTAACGCAAAACAAATAGTTGTATTTTTTCATCCCTCATCCTTCATCCTTTTCGATACAATTTTAACTCTCGTGCTATCCCTAAGCGTCGCCTGCCCTTCAACGATTACATTCTCACCAAGTTCAATGCCTGATATTATTTCGACAAGATCACCGGTTTTAAGACCTAACTTGACACAACGACGAAATGACAGGCTGTCTTGATTAATGAATAATACAGGAACACCTGCTTCGTATACGAGGGCTTTCTTTGGGATAAGCTGCACGTTTTTATGCGTTTCGAGGGTAATTCTTAATTCGATGAATTGTCCGGGTTTTAGGTTTCCCTGCCTGCCGGATACCTCAAAAGTAACTTTGACCTTTCCGTATGTTGGATCTACAACAGGACTGATTCTAACCAGGACAGCGGTAAACTCGTGGTTGGGGAACGCGGGTGTAGTTAAGATGGTTTTCAACCCAATCGCAAGCTTTGATATATCCGTTTCAGCAACCCAGCTATCTATATGCAGTGTTCTCTTATCTACGAGTTTGAATAAGGGGCGTGCGACGTCTATACGGTCACCGTAATTAATGTATCGTTCAGCTATTGTGCCGGAGAAAGGCGCCGTTATTTGCGTATATTGGTAAGATAATTCAGATTGTTTAAGTCTTAGTTCAGCATCCTGCAAAGACAGCTTAATCCTCTCAAATTCATCCTCAGCCATCAGATTTTTGTTAAATAGCTTTTCCGCTCGTTGAAGCAGCGCTTGTTCACGTTTAACAGCGGTTCGAGCTCTCGCAAGAGAGAGTTCCTGTTCTTTGTTGTCAAGTCTGGCTAAGAATTGACCGGGTTTTACATAATCACCTTCTTCTACTGATAGTTCAACAATCTGCCCTACCGCTCTGGAATATATCTGCACTTCCTTTTCAGGTTCAAGAACGCCGTTTAGCCTCAAGTATGTAGAGATATCGCCAGTCCAGGATGGCTGGACTACTACAGGAGCCAGAGTTTCCTTCTTATCTTCGTCCTTTTTCTTGCCGCCTATCTGGAACTCACAGCCATTAAATAATAGCAGGAAAGTAAAAGACATCAAAAGGAAAAAAGGGGTTACTGTGAATGTAAACTCCTGTAACCCCTTTTTATTAGCAATTCTTTTTGTTTTTTCTGGTAGCAACAATCTTTTTTGTTAGTATCTGTTATTCCATCTGCTAGATCTGCTCAATCTGCTGTGAATGAAATTCGACGAGGACAAGATTCACAGCAGATTAAACGGATTATGTAAATATTGAATGAAATATAGAGCACTTATAAAATAAGTATACTGTCCCCATATTTCTAACAGCCTAAAGGCTGGACTCTGAACTCTTATTTAACAAACCGTTCATAAGCCGCTGCCATTCGACCGGAACCGGGAATCATAACACCTTTTTCATCATACTGATAAAAGCCTTGTCCTGTTTTAACGCCCAGATGTCCTGCTCTGACCAGCATCTTCAATAAAGGGCAAGGGCGGTATTTATAATCGCCGAGGTCACGGAACAACGTTTCCAACCAATTGAGAATCTGATCGAGTCCAATGTTATCAGCCATCGCTAACGGACCATGCTTCAGTTCATATCCAAGACTAATCGCTGTATCAATATCTTCCGCAGTAGCAATACCTTCCATAAGAACCTGAATCGCTTCGTTCACCATTGGTATCATAACGCGCGTTGTAACATAACCAGGCGACTCAAATACTTCAATGGCGGTTCGTTCAAGCTTATCTGCTAAGGCAATAGCCTTGTGAAACGTCTCGGCAGATGTATTTAGTCCCTTAACAATCTCAATTAACTTTACTTTCGGCACCGGGCTCAAAAAGTGCATACAAATAACGCGATCCGGACGATCCGTTGCAGTGGCGATTTCTGTTATTGATAATGTTGAAGTATTTGAAATGAAGATAGCTTCAGGAACGCAATACTTGTCAAGCTCACTAAAAACATTCATTTTTAGTTCTAAATTTTCAGTCAAAGCCTCAATTACATAGCGCTGATTAGTTATCTCAGAAAAATTCACAGCGCCTTTAATTTGAGACATTATGCTGTTTTTCTCGGATTCAGTCAATGCCCAGCGAGCGATTTCTTTGTCGAGACTATCTGATATTTCTTTCAGTGAACGTGAAAGAGTCGTATCATTCTTCTCAACCAGAAGAACCTCGACTTTACGCCTGGCTGCTGCTATGGAAATACCCATTCCCATAGTGCCGCCACCGATAACGACAAGATGATCAATCTCATCATTGTAATTATCAGTTGAGGCGTTATCAATGATACTACTAAGCTTTTCTTCCGTCATTATTATTCCTTAGATACCATTTCAAGTTCAGATGCGCTGAAGAAGAAAGATGTTTCAATTATTCCATTTTCCGCTGAATCAGAACCATGGACGGTGTTTACCTCGATGCTGTCTCCATATAAACGTCTGATTGTCCCATCTTTAGCTTTGGCAGGATTAGTGTCTCCGTTGAGGTCACGTAATCTGGTTACTGCATTTGCTCCTTCAAGCGCAACTGTAACAACCGGACCGGATGTCATATATTCTACTAAACTTTGATAGAAAGGTCTTTTACGGTGAACCGCATAGAATCGTCCAGCGGTATTACGATCAAGTCGAAGCATACGCAAGGATTTGATTGTTAGACCGGATGCTTCAACCATTTTTAGAATTGTACCGATAAGATGTTTTTTTACACCATCAGGTTTTATAATTAAAAGCGTTCGTTCCATATTTGTTCCTTATAGAGTAGTGTAAGCTTCCGTGCTTGTATGTTCTCGCAGGCAGGGACGTATACGCTACTTCATTAATTCTCTTACTGCTTCAAACCCAAGATCAAAGGCTTTCATATTGGGTTCTTCTGTGCCACGCGGCGCTTTCTTCAGCAATGCCTTTTTGATTGAATCCGGTTTTAGGTATGATGTCAACCCAGCCATAGCTCCCAGAGATACCGCGCTGGTGTAAACCATTTTCTTCAGACCTTTCTTGGTGATCTCGATAATCGGCAGCCGGTAAACGCGATAACGTTCTTCATCTACCTCAAAAACCAGCGAAGGATCTATCAGGACTATACAGTTTTCTTTAAGATCGAAACCAAATCGATTCCAGGAATTCTGTGATAGACATAACATAAAATCAATTGCTGTTGTGCGGGTAAATTCTATTCGTTTTGAGTCTATTATAACATCAACCTTAGTAGGTCCTCCGCGAACCTGGGCTGTATATGTGGGGCTGTCAACGGCATATTTGCCTTCAAAGCTGATAGCCGCTTCAGCAATAATATCGCCAGCCAGAAGTATCCCCTGCCCTCCTACCGCGGCGAATCGTGCTTCAAAATGATCGTTCATTATTTTCCTAAGTTAGCAAGTTCACATGTAAGCAAGTAAGAAAGTAAGAAAGTAAAAAAGTTTGGAAGTTAAATTAGGGTCTTCTAAAGAAGTTCTCATTTTGTCAGAAGATCGTAATTGGAACTTATAACTTGTTCACTTGCTCACTTGCTTACCTGCTTACTTGTTTACTTATTATTACTTTGACATTTGAGCGCGTTCTATGACTTGCTCGTAGCCTTTACAGTATTCCCGACGGTTCTCATCCTTGTGAATCAAGCCAACGAAATATTTACCTTCCATATCCCCATCGCTCATCTTGGCAGCTTTACGGATATTGACAGTACTCTTGGCAATATGGTCAATCAGATCAATCGGATCTGCCAGGCGGTTACGCCTGCCATACTGCGTATGGCAGTTGGATAGAACTTCTATAACAGAGAAACCTTTATGGTCCAGACCGCCACGAATGAGTCGTTCAAGTTGAACGCCGGATCCTACGTGACCGCGAGCGACATACGAAGCTCCAGCGCCCTTTGCAAGTTCAGCAATATTAAAGGGTATGTCAATGTTTCCCCAAGGAGATGTAGCAGCGCGTGCGCCCACGGGTGTAGTCGGTGAATATTGTCCACCGGTCATCCCGTAAATGAAATTGTTTACTATCACAAGTGTCATGTCTATGTTACGGCGACAAGCATGTATGAGATGATTCCCTCCGATTGCCGAAGCATCGCCATCTCCAGAGATTACAACTACATGTTTATTCGGTCTGGCAAACTTGACACCGGTGGCAAAACTTATTGCTCGACCATGCGTTGTATGCAGGGTATGCATATTCATATAGCCGGGCGCTCGAGAAGTACAGCCAATACCGGAAATTAACGCAAGATCATCAGGAGACCATTCCAATGCATCGAAAGCGCGTGTTAATGCTTTAACAATGATGCCAATTCCGCAACCGGGACACCACATATGTGGAATTCGGTTCATTCGTAAGTATTTAGTGTATGGCGCTGCCATTATGCTAACTCCTCTATCTTAGCCAATATTTCACCTGGGTAAATTGGTACACCACCGACTTTGTTTACACCCACTACCGGACAATTACATCCGATAACTCTCTCAACTTCATAAATCATTTGACCGAGATTGGCTTCCGGAACAACGATTCCTTTAACCTGTTTACTGAACTTTCTAACCGGTTCTTCCGGGAATGGCCAAAGTGTAATCGCTCTTAGTAAACCGGCTTTTATTCCTTTTTCACGAGCATCACTGACGGCAACCATAGCTGCCCGCGCTGTTGAACCAAATGCGAAAATACCGATTTCAGCATCTTCAGTCATAAACTCATCATAGCTTATGATCTTATCAAGATTCTGAGAAACCTTCCGTTCCATCCGTTCTTCTTCAAATTGACATATTTTGGGATCAGTCGTTGGAAAACCGGTTTGATCGTGATTAAGACCAGTTGTATGCCATCGATAGCCGGTAAAGTAATCCGCCATTGGCGGTACATCGCCAAAAGAACTATCATAAGGTTTATATTCCTCGGGCGGAACAGTTGGTCGGGGACGTTCAAGCAATTCATACTCTGAAGGATCAGGAATCTCAAGCCTTTCAGAAAGATGACCGAGTACTTCATCTAACAATATGTAAACCGGCATACGCAGTATCTCTGCCAGGTTGAAGGCTCTTATGATCTCAGTATAAACTTCATCCAGGTAAGATGGAGTTATAGCAATTACAGGACGATCGCCGTGCGTACCCCAGCGAGCCTGCATAACGTCTGATTGACCAAGCGCCGTCGGAAGACCTGTCGAGGGACCGCCGCGCATTACGTTTATAATCACACAGGGCACTTCAATAAAGCTGGCAAAACCGATGTTCTCCTGTTTAAGTGAGAAACCAGGACCACTGGTAGCCGTTAATACCTTTTCACCAGTCAACGAAGCGCCGATAAGCGCGCCCATTGCTGCTATTTCGTCTTCCATCTGGATGAATCTTCCGCCTACTTCGGGGAGACGTTTTGACATCACATGGGCAATTTCTGAAGATGGAGTAATCGGGTATCCGGCAAAGAACCGGCACCCTGCAGCGATTGCAGCTTCAGCTGCAACAATATTGCCAGGCCAGAAGACAACTTGGCGTTCTTTTTTATCTGTATTATCCAACTGCCTTCTTCTCCTTTTTTCTACGTTCTTTTCTAATGCTGGTCACCTCGATGGCGAAATCTGGACATTGATATTCGCATAGCATACAGGCGTTGCAGTTATCAATGTTCACCACTTCGACGATTGCACCCTCCCAGCGGTCAAGTGCAACTACCATTTGCAGCACGTCTTTAGGGCAGACTTCGGCGCAAATTTCACAACCCTTGCAATAGTGCCGGTGAATAGTAACCGTCGTTCTACCATCGTGGGTTATGCTATGTACCGTATCCTCCGCCAGTCCAGCCGATTCTTCGCTGATAGTTGCTGTTGTGAGGTCAGGTTTATTATTATCACTCATTTGTTTTTTTCAATACCTTATGTTAAAAGTATTTGCATTGATTTCTCTATGGGTAATTATATTACCGTTGAAATACCTCCATTTTGCGAGCGTAACGAAGCAATCTCTTTAGTAAACTATCTTTATAAGATTGCTTCACTTCGTTTGCAAAATGAGATACTTACTTTGTGTTCTTTGCGATCTCTGCGGCAAAAATTATTTAGCCAGTGCGTTTTTCATAGTAATGCCTATTTCAGCCGGGCTCTCTGCGACATGCACACCTACTTCTTTAAGAGCACTGATCTTATCGGCAGCGGTTCCTTTTCCACCAGCGATAATAGCGCCAGCGTGTCCCATTCTGCGCCCGGGAGGAGCTGTTTGTCCGGCGATGAAGGCAACTACAGGTTTGGTAACGTTTTCTGCGATGAATTGGGCTGCTTTCTCTTCAGCATTCCCACCGATTTCACCGATCATTACCATAGCCTCGGTATCCGGATCATCCTGGAAAAGCGACAGTAAATCAATAAAACTACTGCCGACAATCGGATCACCACCGATGCCTATGCAAGTGGATTGACCAAGATCAAGCGCTGTTAATTGCCCGACGGCTTCATAAGTCAACGTTCCGGAGCGGGAAATCAAGCCAATATTCCCAGGCTTATGAATGAAAGCCGGCATAATGCCAACTTTAGCTTTACCTGGTGAAATGGCTCCGGGGCAATTAGGACCTATGTATCTTGTTGGACGGTCTCTTAGATATTCGTCTACTTCGACCATATCTCTTGTCGGGATGCCCTCCGTGATGCAGATGACCAATTTAATACCAGCGCCAGCCGCTTCCATAATTGCGTCAGCCGCAAACGGTGGCGGGACAAATATACAGGACGTGTTTGCGCCAGCTTCATTGACAGCATCTGCAACCGTATTAAATACCGGCACGTCGAGGTGTTTCAATCCACCTTTACCCGGTGTAACACCAGCTACGACCTTAGTGCCGTATTCCAGCATCTGTCCGGTGTGAAATGTTCCCTCGCCGCCCGTTATACCCTGAACGACGACGCGGGTATCGTTATCTACTAATATGCTCAAGGTTTGCTTTTTCCTTTTTGTTTTTAATGAATTGTTTGTTTCTTGATGATGCCATACTAATAAGGAAGTTTCTTTTTGTTTCTGTTATTTCAACAATCTTAAGTTTTGCAAAGACCTCATTACTCGGTTTGTCTAAAAAAATCTTTGCAATAGCCTCATCAAGGAAGGAAATAGATGCAAATGTCACATCCTTAAAATCTAATACAATATTCTCACATTGATTCCATAATTGAAGTATTAAAGATCGCACAATTGCGCCTTCTTCCCTTGACATTTCGACAATTAGCAAATCTTTTATTTTTATTGTTATAAGACTATCCATTTCTCGTATCCCGCTTCCCAATCGTTAAACGTCGGTTTAAATCCTTCGTCAATGTTTAAATACAAATTCACAATAGTTCCTTGGTAGCTGTATTTTAAGGATTTATTACTTATTTGTCCCGATCGCACTTCAATCATTCCAAATCCTGATACTATTTGCATTTCACCATTATTGCTATTCACCAATTGCAATAGATTATTGAGACCGATACCTCTTTCAGTGTCTCTAATGCTTGATACACCATATTCCAAACTTTTATGTATTGCTTCAAGATCATTATTCAAATAACCATAATCAGGATTTTTCTTAAAAGACTGAAGTATTCCTATTCCGCTATCCAAAACGCAGATATGAATCAATCGTTTTGTTGGTATAGTATTAATACAAATGTAATTACCTTGTTGAACATCGCAGTGTTTATCAACATTTAATAGTAACTCATGAACTGCAAAATAAACAGATTCCTTAATCCAGCGCGGTAATGTAATCTGTTCTTCAATTAATTTCACAAGCCCACTTGTAAAACTATTACTCGAAGATATTATCCGCTGAATCAGTATATTTGGAACGGATTCTTCCTTGATTAACTGTTTCTTATCAAGGAAAGTATCAAGTCCAATTCTATGAAATTGTGAAAGTATAGAAGAACGTTTTGGCAAATAAACTTTCCCTGCTTGCCCATTCTCGATGACTACATCAAAAAGCTTC
This sequence comes from Candidatus Hatepunaea meridiana, assembly GCA_030765125.1. Lineage (GTDB taxonomy): Bacteria > Electryoneota > AABM5-125-24 > Hatepunaeales > Hatepunaeaceae > Hatepunaea > Hatepunaea meridiana. The sequence goes on along the minus strand of JAVCDD010000184.1, from coordinate 26,539 downwards.
GCAATGAAACATGCGGAAAAGGGAAAAACGAGATCTATATCGGAAAAATCGAAGTCTATTTCTTCATCTTCACATTCCCTGATTTGCTTTTCTTGTTCCTGAAATTCTGAAATATCAGCAATATCTATTTTAGATGGGAACTTAAAGGTTACCATTATTCCTAAGCCACCGTCCCAACCACCTTCTGAGCCCCATCATTAAAATCATCAGCAACAATAAACTCAAGCGGAGACTCTCTCAGCATCCTTGCAGCTTCTTCCGAATTCGTTCCCGCCAGTCTAACTACCACCGGGATGTTCACTTGAAGATCACTCAGAGCGTCAATCACACCCTGTGCAACCCTGTCGCAACGAACGATGCCACCGAAGATGTTAATCAATACGGCTTTAACGTTTGGATCGCTGATGATGATCTCGAAACCGGCTTTAACCGTTTCTGCGCTGGCGCTACCACCGACATCCAGGAAATTAGCAGGTTCGCCACCCGCTAATTTGATGATGTCCATAGTAGCCATAGCCAGACCGGCGCCGTTGACCATACAGCCGACGTTGCCGTCGAGTTTAATGTAATTGAGATCGTATTTGGAAGCTTCTATCTCAGCAGGTTCTTCCTCTTCGAGATCGCGAAATTCAACTAAGTCCTTATGCCGGAAAAGGGCGTTGTCGTCAAAGTTCATCTTGGCGTCAAGCGCGATGACTTCACCTTCTTCAGTAACTACCAAAGGATTGATTTCCGCCATCGAGGCATCCGTTTCTTTGTATGCTTTGTAGAGAGCGTTGATAAACTTGACTGCTGATTTTATCTGGCTGCCTTCAAGTTTCAAAGCATAAGCAAGCTGTCTGACTTGGAAAGGACGCAGCCCGACTGCCGGGTCAACTTTAACTTTGAAGATTAGTTCCGGAGTTTCCGCAGCCACCTTCTCGATTTCAACACCGCCTTCGGTAGAAACCATAATCACATCGGCAGCGCTCTCGCGGTCGAGAACTATGCCAGCGTACAGTTCTCGCGCTATATTTGCACCCTCTTCAACCAGGAGCCGTTTAACAAATCGACCTTCAGGTCCGGTTTGATGGGTTACCAACGTCATACCGAGAATCTGATCGGCTAACTGTTTTACCTCTTCATGTGAATCAGCAAGCTTGACTCCGCCGCCTTTGCCGCGACCACCAGCGTGAATCTGTGCTTTCACTACGAACTTTTTACTGCCGATGCGCTTAGCAACCGCTTCTGCCTCTTCGGGAGTAAACGCCGCTCCTCCATCCGGAACAGCTACGCCGTATTTGCGTAATATTTCTTTTCCTTGATATTCGTGGATTTTCATTATTGCTCGAATGTTTGTGTTAGTTTGTTATTGAAAACAAATTGTCTGTAATTTAATGAATAAATTGGTTATCTAATAATAAAAGGACACAAAAAACAACATTCTTTTAATTTCGTGCTTTTCGTGTCCTATTGGTTAGTATTACTTAAAATTCAGTTTATGGTATAATCGCCGTTCCCGCATCACCGCGGATTGCAGCGTCAACCTGTTCCATTGCGCATATAATTGCCCGCTCCCCCCCCTGCTCGACAAATTTCACTCCAGCTTCTACTTTCGGACCCATACTCCCTGGTGGGAAATGTCCTTGCGAAATATATTCACGAGCTTCATGGATGCGCATACTATTAATTGTCTTTTCTCCCGGTTTGCCGAAATTGATTTTTACTGCATCTATGTTTGTCAGGATGATAAGCTCATCAGCTTCAATTTCATGAGCCAGGATCGCAGCAACGAGGTCTTTGTCAATTACTGCATCAAGTCCTCTAAGTCCCATTTCAGGATATCGATAAACGGGTATACCTCCACCTCCACCAGCTATAACAATTACACCAGATTGAACTAATTCACGCATAGCTGTGCGATTAACAATACCTAACGGTTTTGGCGATCCAACCACCCTGCGCCATTGATCTTTGTTATTGAAGGGTTTCATAATCCACCCCTCTTTCTCTATAAATCGATCAGCCTCTTCTTTGGAATAGATGCGACCAACAAATTTACTCGGTTCAGAAAGTGCAGGATCGTTCTCGTCAACCAATACCTGTGATATAAAAGTTACAACACGCCTGTTCATGCCCTCTTTTAATAGCCTGTTCTGCAGAGATTGTTCAATCATATACCCGATGGAACCTTGAGTATCTGCTACCAAGAGCTCTAATGGAACTTGTGGTAATTCCGAAGCTGCTAATTCAACACGACGTAAAGCAGTACCTACTTGCGGACCGTTACCATGTGTAATGGCAAGATTATAGCCGCGTTTTAGTAATTCGACAATACCACCAAGACTTCGATAGGTGTATTCGAATTGAGTTGCATAGTCTGCAACCTGATTGGGAGGTGAAATAGCATTACCGCCAAAGGCTACAACTGCACGACGTGCACTTAAAGATGACATTATAAGTTTATTTTCCTGATTCTTTAAAGATATGCACTTAAAGCATCTTCAAGTGTTGGCTTGCCTATTTCTTGCAGGTCATAAGTCACCCTGACTGTCTTCTTGTTGATTTCGATAATGCGTCTTAGGTCTATAGGCGTCCCGATTATTACTACGTCTGCGTCAGATGCGTCTATCGTACGCGCCAGGTCTGTCATCTGTTCTTCGCCATAGCCCATTGCAGGCAATATTTGACCGATATTGGGATATATACTGAAGGTCTCTGATATTCTACCTACGGTAAATGGTCGTGGATCCACAAGCTCCGCTGCGCCGAACTTCTGTGCTGCCACTACACCGGCGCCAAAGGTCATTTCGCCGTGAGTAAGTGTAGGACCATCCTCTATTACCAGGACTTTAGCATCTTTAATAAGCTCCGGTTTGTCTACAGTAACAGGTGAAGCAGCATCAATAACCAGTGCATTCGGATTAACCATACGGATGTTTTCACGAACTTCATCAATGTCTTCAGGATCGGCGCTGACTATTTTGTTAATCACAACTGCATCAGCAAGTCTGAGATTGACTTCGCCAGGATAATATGCCAATTCGTGACCGGGACGTAGCGGATCCACTACGGTAATCTGGTAGTCAGCCTTGTAGAACGAAAGATCGTTATTACCGCCATCCCAGAGGATAATATCCGCTTCCTTCTCGGCTTCCCTGAGAATGGCTTCGTAATCCACACCGGCATACACTACGATCCCACGTATAATGTGCGGTTCGTATTCTTCCATCTCCTCGATGGTGCAGTCGTGCTTTTTTAGATCATCAAGCGATCCGAATCGTTGAACCTTTTGTTCAACAAGGTCGCCGTAAGGCATAGGATGGCGTATAGCAACAACTTTCTTGCCAGCCTTTATAAGCAATTCTGCCACGCGTCGCGTTGTTTGGCTTTTACCACAACCGGTACGAGTAGCACAAACAGCGATAACCGGTTTAGTTGACTTTATCATGGTTTGTGCAGGACCAAGGAGTTTAAAGTCAGCACCGGCAGACATTGCAATGGCTGACTTACTCATTAAGTCCTGATAGGATATATCGCTATAAGAGAAGACTACTTCATCTATTTTTTCTTCGACTATTATATCAGATAGATCATCTTCAGGAATAATTGGTATTCCATCCGGGTATTCCGGACCAGCAAGTTCCACTGGATAGCGACGACCGTCAATATCCGGTATTTGAGCGGCTGTGAAAGCCACGACTTTGACATCATCACGACCGCGGTAGACTGTGTTGAAATTATGAAAATCGCGTCCTGCAGCACCGATTATTACTATTCTTTTTTGTTTCATTTATTTTTCCCTTTATTTTGAAATAAGTGGACAATATACAAATTTTACAAGTTGTATTAGAAAAGGTCTTTGTCTATAGAAAAACAGGTATAATGTTCACTTATTATTTTTTTGTTAAACAGATACAAAATATAGCATATTAGCTTCTGTCAATCAATAATATGTATATAAAACTTAATGGATTTATAAGAATTGCTATATGAAATTGCGTTGTTATCGGTTGGAATATGAATTGATGTGTATTATCCGGTTCGAGGGTCTATATAAAGATTGATATTTGTTATGATTTTCTTCTGTTTCTGGCTATGTTGTTTCTAACCACAGATTACGCAGATTACTCAGAATTCTATTTATAATCTGCGTAATCTGCGTAATCTGCGGAAATAAATATGCGACAAGAGTGTCGCATCTACTTGAGATAGATTAATCGTTGTGAACTGCTTTTATTACCGGCAAACATGCGGAAGTAATAAGCTCCAGCAGCCAGGTCTGCTCCGGAAATCTGAAGTGTACTTTCTCCATATCCTATACCTTTATCAACTATCTGCACTTGTCTGCCTAAGTGATCTAATAGAATCGCAGAATACGGAAGTCCGGGTTGAACGCTGAAATGAACCTTTACCTTATCATTGAATGGGTTAGGATATGCCGGATCTACTGTAAACAATTGTGCAGCGTTATTTGGTTCCAGTAAAATGGGTGCGCTAACTTGGTCGGTTACTAATGCCCAGATTCCATAGTTAAACATACGATGCTCACCATCAACTTGAAGGAACGACGTCCTCACCCATTCCCCTTCATGACCTTCCAAAAGTCGACTACGATCAATCTCATCCAGGAAATCAGAGTAAATGGCAAGAATGTCATCGCGTTGTGTACTGTCATTATCAATAACATCTACACCAATATGGAATTCGCTATTCCTCTGAAAAGTGATGTTCAGTTCACGAAGATCAATCTGGTTTACAAATATTGTATCAAAGCCAAAAGTTAAATCATCAAAAGGTATATCAATTGAATCAATAGCCTCACCGGGAAATAGGGTGTCTTCATCATCAATATTATGACTTTCCCAGATAATTACTCGCAAACCCGGTCTGCCTATTAAACTGTTGCCGCCCTCATCCTGAATGTCAAAAAGAGGAATACGCGCTTCTAACAACCGAAAACTCTCATAAGGTGATGTGAAACCAACATTGTAGTATTTATCGTTATCCTCGTTAGGGATAGTCCAGTAATACCCAAGATCGTTTAATGTATTATACTGGATTAAGCTATCCTCATCTGCGCCTAATCCTTCAGGCATCACAACAGGGTTTCCGATAGAACGAAGTATCCGTGGTTCGCTTGCATTAATATTTAACGCTACAAAAAATAGCAATGCAATTATAGCGATTAATTTGGATCTGATGGTTGAGTTCATTATTTAACTCCTTGGTTTGTCAAGTTTAGAGTTCACGCTTCAGCGTGTCTTTTAACAGGTTATTGCAGCCTGAGGGCTTGGTAAATCTGGGGACAGTATACCTATTTTATCTTATGTCATTGAAAATCTTCGGATTATAACCAAAATAGGTATACTGTCCCCAGATTTACCCAAAGGTTTGACAGACAAGAATGTCTGTCTCACCCGTTTTAACGTAGTAATACTACTTTTCGTGTTAATATACTTCCGGAATAACTAAATGTTATGAAATATATTCCACTTGGTAGTTCATCTGCTGATAAGGTAATAAAATGTTGTCCTTCTGTATAACGTCCGGAAGCTAATTCTGTCTGGAATCGACCTGTAATATCGTAAACGGTAACGGTCATTTCACCTGTAACAGGTATATTAAACGGTATTACCGTCCTAGCGTTAAACGGATTAGGATAAGGATTGGCAATAGCAAAATCAACAGGAAGCGATCCTTGTTTATCGTCTATATTACTCTGCTCACCGATCTCAAATACTACTGGAATTTCGATAACATTTTCAGCAGAATTATTTTCAATTAACAGTTCCGTTTCAAGATGCAACCCATCGCTGAATTGAAACGCATTAAAGATCAAATCTATTACATTATCTTCATCCGGTTCAACCGATCCAGCTTCAGGATCGATTGTCAACCAACCGCTGTAACCGCTTAAATGCCATAGCTGTATGAATTTTTCATCTTCAATATCTATCATTCCGATCAACGTTAGTCCACCCGAGTCAAAATCAGGCGAGACAGCTAAGCTATTGCCTGTAGTTTCATCATTTGATTCAGCAAGGTTTACTTCAAATCCAACTTCACCAGTCTGCGGATTGATTTTATAGAGGTTTACAGAATCATCCTCATCAAGAATGAGCGCCATTAGATTAAAACCACTATCCGCTAACGGATGCCAGGCAAGCGCTCGTATTGCTAAGTTATTAGGAATGCTTTCCAAAACATTTCCTTCAACGTCAATCTTAACCAATGGTTGATCGTTGCAGCCAACCCAGAGATAGCCTTCGCTGTCTGCAGTTAAAGCAATATTTGGATCATAAGGTCCTTCAAAGCTGCTGATAACATTACCCTCTATGTCAAGCTGAAAGATGGTTTCATTGCTGCTGCCATATAGATACTCACCATCCCAGGCAAGATCATAGATACCAATGCCTTCGCATTCATCCGGTTGATTGAATTGATCTATCACTCCCCCACCCTGACGTTCGATTACATAGATATAGTTCGGATCCGCATTTCTGTTGCCACCGGCTACGAAAAACAGATCGTCAATCAATTCAACGCCATTCAGACGCCAGTCCCCTGTCTCTTCACTTGCCCAGTACTCATCCAGTACTTGATAAGGTTCCAGATCATCTCCGAAATTCAAGGATGCTGACCATTCAAACGTACCATTACCGGTATTTGTGAATGTAAACTGACGTTCAGCGGATTCATCCTCCTCGAGGTGCATATTTATTTCGAGTGAGTCTGCTTCCAGACGACTGAAATACAAGGCAAAATTAACTATTTCAGTACTATCGTCTTCGACCGTTACTTCGACTGACTGCGGAAGATAACCATGAGCTGATACTGATAAGGTATATTCTTCCGCCGGCACATTCTCAAGTCGGTATCTACCATCGGCATCAGTGAAAATGTCAAGATTGAAACGTGAAAAATTAATTACAGCGTCTTCTAATGGTGCTTCTTCTGCCAGATCGGTAACAGTTCCTTCTATTGTTCCCGTTCCATCCAGAGCAAGGATTTCACCTGATATAGGTAAACCGAGTCTATGATAAGCCATCCAGTCAAGTTGAACGGGATCATTCAACGGTGGATCGAAATCCAGAACCACTCTTCCTTCATCGTTACTGATTCCCACTAAATAAATATCATCATCATCGTTGCGTATACATAATCTCGCACCCTCAAGCGCTTCACCGTTGATAGTTATAACTGCTTCAATCCGATCGGTTCCTAATCGGGCAAACTCAGGTATTTCCACTGTCATTTCAGTTGGTGGTTCAAGCCTGATTTCCAACAACGGATCTCCGAGCCAGATATAAGCCCGGGCGTTCATTCGTCCTCTCACCTCATAATCGTTGTTCACCCAATGAAGCACCATCTCTGTTTGTGTTGCGAAGTGAGCATAACCTATTTCATAAATCCCATCGTCGAACCAGGTTCTAAATATGGCTTCGTCAAAGAAGTGGTTACTTAAAGTATAGGTTGAAATAACCGATCCGAATGCGCATAACGAACCTCCATTGTGCTTCTGGAATGACTCAATCAAGCAATCACCACCAAAGGTGGCGATATTGCCGGTGCGACAGGCATTGGATACTAAAACAAATGGTTTATCCGGGTTCTCTAATTGTCTTACTTGTGATGACCGCCATGTCTGTCCACTTGCCCAGGAAGACCATTCATCATTGCGACCATGCCCTCTGTAATTGAATATCCCCACACCATCTTCGTTGATTGTCTCAATTATTGCTGCATTAGTTGCGCCTTCTTCAGTGCCATAATACGTGATAAATTCCGGATGAGGCTTCTCGTAGTCAAATTCCTCTATGGCTCGTTTGCAGTTTATATAATGACGACCTCCGAAATCATTATCATTTTCACGATGCGCAACTAATACTGCTCGCGATAACCAATCGGCTTCGTCATCTTCATAATTCCACTCCATATAGTCCAATAGCTTGTTAACCTGGATTTCAAGTTCTTCAATATCATCACCGCTATCATAAACCAACCGGCATACAGCCAATTCGGGCAGATGATCTTCATATCCTTCATCATCCGGTGGATCGAGACAAACATACCAATGATCACTGTTTGTAGCAGTAGATACTTCATCCTGCCAGCCGGGATCTCGAGGATCCCAGTAAAACATAGGAATATCGGGATTGTTTCCGTAGCCATCACCGATGATGAACAGATACTCCAAGCCCTCCTCGTACATTTCTGTCACTCGTTCCTTAATTTCCCGAGTTCCATCGATCTCATCTGCCAGCCAGACCTCCGTTCGGACGCCTGTGTTATGATGAAAATCAATTAAAGGTTGAGCAGTCTCAAGAGCTTCTTCCTTTATAATTACTAACATACGCATCGGTTCATTCTCATCGAAATCTAACTCACGCGGGACAAATGCCGGTGGATTGAGAATTAGTTTCTTATGTATATTATTGATCTTTCGATTAGTGTGATGCGGCTTGATGATATTGTGAGGATGACCCGGATGGAAATCCACCCTAACTATAATAGTTCGTGCAATTTCAAGTTTCTTTTCAGCGGGATAGTATCTAAAAGGTGTAATTGTTACCGGAGCGACAGCGACTCCTCCCCACCCCTGGATCCGTCCGATAATAACATTATCCATCGGAAACTGCTCAGTTGATGAATAAGCTGCATTTGACTTTAGAAAAATAGATTGCGGTTTATTATCTCTACGTGGAAGTTGACGAGGATAGAGGTTTTTGTCTCCCAGAGTAATCCATTCAATATCATCAATAGAAGCAGACACTGAATGATTATCCGGAATGTGAATTGTTTCATTCAAGGATGGTATAAGCGGTTCACCCGGTTGTGAGAGACTGATCAGGGATTCATTCTTAAAGTAAATCCTCTGGTAAACTACTTTATCTTTAGCAATATCCTGAATAAACACACCTGAAACAGTCCACTTAATTAGCAGATGATCGCTTGCTTCTTCGAGCAGGATTGCTTCTGGCGCTGTGATTGGAATATCCTTTTCAACCGGCAGCCATCTTATTGAATCGACAGCATACAAAGATTCGGTTAGTATGCTTACAACCACTATAAAGACGATTAAAACTATGTGTTTCAGGAAAAGTTTATTGCTCATAATCGAAGTGACCTGTCTATTTATTATCTCCATTGCAGAATTAACACCCCGTGATCCTCATCAGCTATAAAGACAGTATGATCTTCGAGAACCCATAGTCCCACTGGAGAAGGGGCATCATATTCACCTATAAGAACCGGAGTTTCCGGATTGCTTATATCAGCAGCGAATAGCCCGTCGTATTTATCTATAAAGTATACTGTATCCCCAACCGCTTTCACCCTTTCAACATCAGCTACGTTACTTTGTCTAAGTTCACCAACTTTAAAGGGATTATGACTATCCGCAATATCAAAAAGTTGGATACCGCCTGCACCATCTGCAAGAATGGCGAGCGTTTTATCATCGTTCAGGGTAATGTCATAAGCGCTACCGTAAGAATCTGCAGTACCTATAAGAGTAAGTGTCGGGGCGTTTAATCCTGTTATAATTTCATGCGACATAATATGTAGACCTCTTTGACCGGCAGCAAGGTAGGACAATGAACTCGTTTTATCAAGGAAAAGTCCATAATACTGTCCGGATATCGAGGCATTTAAGTCATTGGGATAAAAGTTTCCACTTGCTTCATAAGGAAATGTTTTATATATTCTGTGCCCTTCTCCAGGTTCAACGACACCTACTACCAAAGTGTCACCGGAATAGGTATATTGTGCCACTGATTTTGCCCCTGTTTCCTGGGGATTGAATACCTCATCATCAAAACCAACAGTTAACGAATCCAGACTATAGACGGATGTTTGATCGCTCTCGATTATGAATAACAGGCGTCTTTCGGCGTTATAATCCAGGCGTTTGGTTTTGAAATCAGTTTCGATCGTATTAAGCAGAACAGGAGATGTAATATCTGATATGTCCCAGATCGTTACGCCTATTTCGTTATCAGCGACAAACATTGTATCAGAATGAACAAAGATATCCATTGCCCGCCCGGGAGTCTTGGTTTCGCTGATTAATATCAATCCGGTTTCTTTTGGTGTAACCGGATTTTCACGTCTGGCACAGCCAAAGATTAATAATGCTGTGAGTGTGATTATGGTTAATTGTAAAAATTGTTTCATTGGGACCTTCTTAATTTGGCTTTGGGCTTTGGGGGTAGATAGACTATAAGTAAATTCGGGTGTATTATAGCCCAAAGCATTTAGCCTAAAGCCTTTTTTTTATCAATGCCAACGATTCCTGAACTTATCACCCCGCAAATATTCAGGGTGTTTCCTGGCGATTGATATTCGTATGCGCTTGCGGGCTTCGTGCAGGTACCATCTTAGAGTAACCTTTGGGCAGTCTAAAATCTCAGCAACTTCATCGGCTGTAAATCCTTGCAAATCGCAGAGTACGAACGCCGCACGTTGTTTCGGATTGAGTTGTTCTGCAAGACGAACAAATATCTGACGCAATTCTCTGCGCTCAATGTCAACATTAATTGAGCCATATTCAGGTACAGCAACATTCATATACTGCTCAGGTCGTTCTTCTAATGAACTCTCGAAAGAACGACGACGCTTTGTGCGCAGGAAATCTATTGACACATTAACTGTTAATCGATACAACCAGGTAAAGAACTTCTTTTTCGGATCAAAACTTTTAATACCGCGAAATAATTTAAAGAATACTTCCTGTGAAACGTCACGAGCATCCTCATAGTTCCCTAATACTTTATATGAGATACTGGCAACACGGGTATGATAACGTTTGAAAAGTTCCTCGAATGCTTTCTCGTCCCCTTGTTGACATTGATCAATCAGATCAGCGTCAGGATTGAGTACTTCTTCTGTTTCTATCTGGTTATCTATTGTCATTAATAAATTTGATTTAACCTATACCCTGAATTTATGTCTGATCGAAAACCCCCGTTTTCCAAATATTTACCCCCTTTTGTTATTCCCGCGAAGGTGAGAATCCAAGATAAACAATAGATTATCTAAATTCCCACCTTCGCGTGAATGAAAAAAATTCGCCAGAATTACAAAAGAGAACTTTCCAATCAAACACCAAATTAGATAATAATACATCTTATCGTAACTATCAACTATTTAATTCATTTTCATAGTTAATATTTCAAAAGAGTTAAAAACACAGTAATACATTCACTGTTACACTTGACATTGTAATTTTCACTGATGATATTAATATCAAATATTTTTGCGCCAACTGTGAACACACTGAATTCATTGTTGAGCTGGGTATTAACACCTGACGGAACATGTTATATAAAATAATAAAAAATGATACAAAATACAACTAATTCAGATACTACTCCTAAACCCGACCTTATAGACGTTCTGGTAATCTGCTGGGGAATCGTTGCAATTGTATTCTTCGCAGAAGCCACCTGGAGTCAATGGACAGGAAAAGCCGCTTATGTCATTACGGAACTTGTTCTCCTTTTTGGTGCTTGGTTCTACTTAGGTTTCAGGAAATTACCTCAGATACGAACATTCCGTTGGCGAAGAGTTCCTCGTAAAGCGCTTTATCTATTTAGTTTGATGTCAGTCTCAGGAGCAGTCCTGTTAGATGAGTTGGATCGAATTATCGGGCTTGCCATACCACTGCCTCAAGCTCAACTTGAGGTTCTCCAGGAAGCGTTCGTACCGGTTTCGTCAATTGAGGTACTCTTGATTATTCTTGGGGTAGTAATTATTGCTCCAATAGTTGAAGAATCGCTGTTCAGAGGCTGCATTCAACAGGCACTTGAAAAGAAATGGGATGTAACTAAAGCCGTTCTAACCGGAGCTTTGATATTTGCACTGATTCACATCCAACCCTGGTGGTTGATTCAGCAATTAATCCTTGCTGTCTTTTTAGGTTACCTTTCCTGGCGATGGAACAGTATAGTCCCCGCAGTTCTAATACATGCTACAAATAATGCATGGTCGCTTAGAAACATAGCTGGATTGGATAATAATATATTCAGTTACTATTTATGGGGTGACCATGTAAATCCAATATTTTTAGTTATATCCCTTTTGTTTTTCGCTTACAGTTTTCTAATAAGTGAAAAAGTACATTCTGCGTTATTGTCTGAACAAAATAATATCTGAAACACTCTTGAATAATATATACTTGATAATAAATAAATAAATATGTAGATTTATGTGTTATAATTTTATTTAATATTTAAAGGATCAATCAGAACTTATGAGCGACATCGGAAACGGTAACAACTTTATACCCGAAAATCCAGGCTTTTTCAACCGAGCTTTATCGTATCTCTTTATTAATTTTGGAATAGTACCTTCCATTAGTGTCTTTATGCATCTACTCAACCGGACCAGGATAACAGGTAAGAAAAACCTTGTCAGATTAAAGCCACCATATATATTAATGTCCAATCATCTGACGCTTCTCGATAATCTCTTTATTGGTCCACTGATATTTTGGCCCAAGGGTTTTAACGGTTATCGTTACCTGCCATATCATGCACCTGAGGAAAATAATTTTTATAAAAAATGGCTTATCGTTAAATTTATGAAAATCGTTAAATCAATTCCCGTTATCAGGGGACGCGGTATTCGGCAGGAAGGTGTTACCCGGATGATTACAGCAGTTAAAAACGGTGGGATACTGCATATATTTCCTGAAGGTACAAGAACGCGCAATGGACAGATCGGAAAAGCAAAAGACACTATTGCACGGATCGTTTATGAAAGCGGCGCTCCGGTTGTACCACTCTATCACCAGGGATTAGAGAAGGTATTGCCTATTGGATCCGGTGTTCCGAAAGTTTGTAAAACGATAAATATTGCAATCGGTGAACCTATCATTTTTGACAACGAATTGAAAGAAAAGAACAATCCACAAACCTGGAAAGTAATAACTCAACGGATAATGGATGGAATTCGCGAACAACAGGTGATTGTTAATGAAAGATGGGGGGAAATAAGTGCGAAAATATGAAAGTATGAAAGTGCGAAAGAAATCATACTTTCGCACTTTCACACTTATTTTATATGTTTAACAACTAATCGCTGCATATCATGATTTGACCTGATCTCAATAATATAACTGCCTCCAGCCAAATTACTTGTATTAAATGTTACTTTACCATTCTTTGTATCAGGTGAATAATTTGTATATTGAGCTACATTTCTTCCTAATAAATCAAATACAACAACTTTAATATTACTTGAATACGGTATTGAGTAACTCACCGTGATTTGATTGTTGAATGGGTTCGGGCTGGCTGAAATCTGAAAAGATGATTGTTGATTTTCTGGTTTTTTAATGTTTAAACTTGCCTGGATAACGGCTATTTCATTTGGCATATAACTATAAGGTCCTTCAATCCATTCGATTCGAGGCTCAATTATATCTTGTTGCTTATTTCGGTATAAACGTGCTACCGGAAATACACCTTTCTCTTCACCCCAGATAGCCACTCCGCATCTTCCCTCATTGAATACGCCGGATCCAATCAACTGATTATTATCATCAAAAAAGCCAATCTCATCACTATCAAGGATGTTATTTTCTGCATATATCAACACATACATTCCATCAGCGCTGGGTGGCGGTGAAATAAATACAACCGGATCCGGTTGTAATGGCGCATTAACTGCATCGGAACGGCGGCGTGGATAGATCAGTTCACCTGCGCTTTCGAGTCTCAGTTGATACCCTCTACCGGGAATCAAGGGATCCATATTATTAAAAAGCCTGTCCGGTATAAAGAAATGACCATCCTCATCTCTGACCATTATCAATTTATCAGCCCCTACCAAAGAAGATAAAGCATCCTCTACGGTCATTGAAAACTCAGGCAGGTAAGACACTATTTGCCAGCCTTCTTCAAGCGGTATCGGTAATGTGAAGTCTATTAACCTACCCTCGAACGTCAATGTATCCTCCTCTATTACCCATACATGATAACCCTGAAAAACATCCCAGTCAGGAATATTATTGAAATCATAAGCCGGTGTATAAAAATTACCAAACCCATCTCTGACGAGACGCAGGTTGCCCATAAATACAATCTCATCAAATACTTCAGGAATTGTGAACTTAACAACTTGAATCAGGTTCTGTGAGATTATGTTCCATCCCTGCAACAGCGGGATTATCAAACTGGTATTTTCAGGTTGCAATCGTTCATAAGCTGCCAGCCCATCAGGTATCCCCCATCCTGACAATGTATCCGGTTCCTCAGCATTATGCGAAACGTCCCGTAAGAGGTCTCTAAGCGCAAGCGGTGTAAGATAGGGATCGATCTGGATCAACAAGGCGCATAAACCGGCAATTGCCGGCGCTGAAAATGATGTACCACTATTGATACTATAATTATTATCATTATCTGGTGAAGCAGCCCTTACACTAACCCCAAAGGTTGTAAAATCCGGTTTTATGCGATTATCATAAGTTGGACCAAAAGACGAAAAAATTGCTCTGGTGCTGTCGCGATTTGTTGCGCCAATGGCAAATACATTGTAACCGTCTGCCGGAGCGCCCATTTTATTGTCAGGATAACGTGACCTTCCGGAGTTTCCCATTGAGTTTACAACTACCATTCCTACTGAAACGGCACGATCTGCAACTATAGTTATTGGCGATGTTTCTCCATCCATATCTTCATATTCGTACCAGTCAGAATAAGACAGCGAGGATGAAACAACCTCTACTCCCAATTCATCCATCCACTCGATTGCAGCTATCCAGTAATCCTCCTCAACTTCACGTTCCCATTCAGTGCTTTCTGTCTTCGCTAATACGAAAGACGCGCCTGGTGCAATGCCTATTAACCTGCGAGGATCAAAACCCGCGATAACAGAAAGCGTCCGTGTACCATGATCGCCGTTTCCATTATCATCACCGTCTCCAACGTCATCATCATCGTTTACAAAATCCCAGGAAGCGACAACATCGAGTTCCTGAAAACAATTATGATCGAGATTATTAAAACCTGTATCGGTAAGTCCGACCAAGACGCCCTGTCCCAAATAATTGCGATCATGCAGTTCAGGAACATTTAAAAAGGCATTCTGACGATAACTATTGCCATAATTAAATTCGTGATCACGGCGTGGAAGTGGATCCGGATGGGCTGATTCAGGAATGAGAGTATCAATTGGTTGATCTCTAATAAAACGACGAACTGGTTTAATACACTTTACGAAGGAAAGATTTGATATTTCTTTTATTTGATGAGGATAAAAATTATAACTTGCAGCGTTTAACCAGCGGCTGACAACACGAGGTGAGTTCCAAGTTGCATCAGGTGAGTTCAAGGTTGCGTCAGGTGTTAACACCTGACGCAACTCTAACATCTTGTTAATTGTATCAATATATTGAGGATTAACACGTAGATCGTTAATATCAAGCAGGTTATTTTTATTCAGTCGTTCTCTTCGATTCAAGGCACGAGGGGATAAATCTAATCTGGCTACGTTTAGAGCCTGGGATATCTCGGTTTCGCTTTTATATCCTTTATCAGTGAAATATACCCAATATGGAACATGATTATTATCACCAGAAAATGCTATTGAAGCAAATAAATGAGATAGAAACAGTACCCCGGTTGCGAGAAGCAGCATTACATACTTATGAAATACATTACTGCCGGATTCAAGTGACTTAATGCATTCAGTCGTTGCGTTCTGACATAATTTGCTTGTTGTTTCAGGTGTCAACCGTTCGTTCGTTGTGTCATGTGTTAACACCTGACACAACTCATTTGGCAGCCTTTCCTGTAGTTCCCGAAGCCAGCGCCCAGCCATTTTCCTGCATCTCCTTATATAAACGGTAACTTCCTCCATCTAAGTAATACGAGCTAATACCATCAATTGATAGCCTTTCTGCTACTTTCTTTGCATCATCACCCCATAAGCATACCAGATATAACGGATGCTCTATAGAAAGCGTCTCTGCAATGAAGAAAATATCGCCCAATGGAATTTCGATTATACCTGGAATTGGAACAATATAGTTCGGATTATCAGGAGGATCCTCATGCAGGAAGAAAATGTCCATATTGACCCCGGCATTTATGCTGTCTACAAGCGCTTTTGGGATGATAGGATTTATTTTCCCAGGCTTTTTGTGTTCTACTTTTTCGGGCAATTGGAATTTAGCTGTCTTCTCACTCTTCCCACAACTTGTAATTAAAGCAAAGACCAGAAGAACTCCTATGACGCCCGTCACTTTTGACATTATATATTCCTTGTTTTTGATTCCCTTAAAAAATACTGCAATCTTGCTCTGGAGTGCTCAAGCTTGCTTGAGCAGGTTATACCATATTAATGATTCTGTTGAAAAAGTCAATTATTACAGAATATCCTTCTTATTTGTCATTCCCGCGAAGGCGGGAATCCAGAGTTTTCAAGTATTTAACGCTCTTCAAACTGGATTCCCGCCTTCGCGGGAATGACAAATAGGAAGGATTTCAACAGAATCATTAATCCCTGATCTGGCTCAAGCAAGCATGAGCACTCCGGAGCAATCTCAGTGTGATATTAGTTTTTCATCCTTTAATAGCGTAGGCGTCTCAGCCTGCGAGATGTATAAACAATCAGAGATTATCCTACTGATTTTTCCCTTTAGTATATGCCAGCATCCCGCCCGCTTTAATAATCTCTACCTGCCTCGCTGAAAGAGCGGTAACCAAGTCTACTTTGCTTCCGGTAGTTTCATTCGTTAGAATGACCTTTCCTTCATCTAACCCTTTAAGCAAGTTGGTTATCTTTAGATTATCGCCTTGATTAAGCTTGTTGTAACCAGCAGTATCTGCAAATTCCAATGGCACGATACCGAAATTGACAAGGTTAGAAAAATGAATTCGAGCGAAGCTCTTGACGATGACCGCTTTAATACCTAAGTACATTGGAGCCAGCGCAGCGTGTTCTCGCGATGAACCTTGTCCATAATTCAAGCCGCCAACGATAAACCCACCACCAGCAGCCTTTGCGCGCGTGGGGAATGTTTCGTCAACTCGAACAAAGACATGTTCCGATATGGCGGGAATGTTCGATCTTAACGGCAATATCTTGGCGCCTGCCGGCATAATATGATCCGTAGTTATGTCATCCTCAACCTTCAATAGAAGCTCACCCTCTAATACATCAGGCAGTGGATCTTTCGCGGGTACAGGTTTTATATTCGGACCACGAATTATTTCGACATCTCTTCCATCCTCCGGAGGAACAACAATCATATTGTCATTGATAATGAATTTCTCAGGCAGTTTAACAGATGGATATTCACCAAGTTTACGCGGATCGGTGATCTCACCCGTAAGCGCTGCAGCCGCCGCCGTCTCAGGACTGCAAAGGTATGATCTATCAGGTGATGTGCCGGTGCGTCCTGCAAAATTACGGTTGAATGTTCTAAGTGTAACAGCACCTGTTGGAGGCGCCTGACCCATTCCGATACAAGGACCACAACCTGATTCGATTATTCTCGCACCCGCTGCAATAATATCGGATAACGTACCTTCTTGAGAAATCATCTGGAATACCTGTTTGGAACCCGGTCCCAGTGTCATACTAACGCGCGGGTGAATTGTTTTGCCCTTCAAAATAGCAGCGACTCGTGTAAGATCCATATATGATGAGTTGGTACAGGATCCGACGCATACCTGGTGAACCGGAAGTCCCTCTATCTCACTCACCTTAACGACTCGATCCGGCATAGAAGGCTGAGCTATCATTGGCTCAAGTTCAGATAGATCAATCTCTATTGTCTCTTCATATTCAGCGTCGCCATCCGGTTTAAGCTCGCGCCAATCGCTCTCTCGGTCTTGAGCGATAAGAAAGCGACGCGTTTGTTCATCGGAGGGAAAAAGCGAGGTAGTAGCGCCTAATTCAGCGCCCATATTAGTTATGGTTGCACGTTCCGGCACAGTTAATGTTCCCACGCCCGAACCGCCATACTCGACTATCCAACCAACTCCACCCTTAACGGTTAAGCGTCTCAGCATTTCAAGGATTATATCCTTTCCAGCCACCCATGGTTGCAATTGTCCGGTAAGATTAACCCTCATCACCTTAGGAACCTTAAGATAATAAGCTCCACCACCCATTGCAACGGCGACATCCAATCCTCCGGCGCCCATTGCTATCATACCCATACCTCCAGCGGTAGGTGTATGGCTGTCGGATCCGGTCAGGGTTGCCCCCGGAACAGCAAATCGTTCCAGATGCACTTGATGGCATATACCATTGCCAGGTCTTGAGAAATACACTCCAAAACGCGCTGCTGCGCTTTGCAGATAACGATGATCGTCCGGGTTCTCAAAGCTGGTCTGAAGCATATTATGATCTATATAGCTGACCGATCGTTTAGTGCGAACGCGATCAATGCCAATAGCTTCAAACTGCAGGAACGCCATCGTGCCTGTAGCATCCTGTGTTAGAGTCTGATCAATGCGAATGCCGATCTCTTCACCAGTTTCGCATTTACCATCAATTAGATGGTCTTCTAATATCTTTTGTACGAGATTTTGTTTCATTTATTTTATCCTTTTGTGGTTTGTGGTTTCCAGTGGAAATAATGATCATCAGGAATAGCAGGTGTCCCTGCCTGTTGATGATGTCCGAGTTTCTCTCAGGCAGATACGTCTGCTACTCCAAAGAGAAATACAAAATAAATAGTAATAAACACAAGATTTAAATAATTAAGAGGTTAAATCATCAGCGTTACTAGGCCAAACCTGATTACGACCATTCACTTTGGCGCGGTACATATTAGCATCAGCATATTTTACAAGGGATTTTGGTTCAGGAATATTCTGACCCTCATTTCCTGAATAACAGTGATAACCAATGCTTACAGTTACCGATAAACTTTTATCATCTACAGGAAATGACGTTTCAAGAATGGCTTTATGAAGTTTCTTTGCTGTAAAACAGACTGAAGAAGGAGGTGTTTCAGGAAGCAGAATAATAAATTCCTCCCCGCCAAATCGCGACAAAACGTCTGTTCCACGAAGGTTGTTACGCAGTACTTCAGCAACACCTTGTAAGATTCGGTCGCCTGTTAAATGACCGTAAGTATCGTTAAATCTCTTAAAATTATCTATATCTATCATCATACAACCGAGTGTTGTTTTATAACGTTTGGATCTGTTGAAGTTCCAGCTTAGGAATTCCTCGAAAAAACGCCGGTTGTAGATTTTAGTCAAAGGATCAATATTAGCTGCTTCGCGTAGTTTTTTATTCGCGTCTTCTAATCGTATAGCTAGCGTTTCAGCTTTCTTCATAGCCTGCTTAAGTTCGTGCACCATCTGATCGTAAGTTAATGTTGCACGTCCAAGTTCGGTGTTAATTATTCTCAAGAGATTTATTGATGATATAGCAGTTGCGCCTGAAGAAACATTGTAGGAATATCTATCTGCTTCTAATGAGATTCTCTGAAGAAGGTTTGCCAGTGTCTCAGAATCTATGTTAATATTCTGTTTGACAACATCAATAATCTTCTCAATTGAACCAACTCGACTTGCAATAAAGAAGATATCACTTGCGTGATTTGCCAGACAGAGTATCTTCATCGTTGGATCATCGCTTTGATCTATATCAGCTTTATGATGATCCCTTATTACCTGCTCGAAGATCGGTCCTAAATTCCAGGTTTTAGCAAGGTGATGACCAACCAAGGTATGATCTATGCCAATTGCATGTTGTTCGTGATCACTTAGAAGTCCACCTTCAGTTCGCCAGCGATCAAGTACAGGAAGATACTGTTCCGTAAAATTATTGAGTAAAAAATGCGCGCCTATATTCAGTAATAGTCCTAACGTGTGAAAATGATCTTTATTCTCTGCACTTAGTTTTTCAGCTATTACACCTGCACTCGTAGCGTTAAATAACGATCTCTCCCACATCCAGTTAAGCATATCATACTCGGATGTTGCTTTTTCATCACCGTGAACAATATCTATGAATTCAGTCGAAAGCGCCAGATTTCTTAAAGTCTGTGTGCCAACTCTTTCAATGGCGCCATCAATATCTACAACCGGATCGTCATACTGCCCCTGACGATTGGCTGCGCGTAATAAATTCATAGCCAGAGCTGTATCGCACCAAATAAGATCCTTTAATGATTTATTATCCGGTTTAGGACCTGACACTGCAGCAGCCACGCGCTTCATAACCGGCGCAAACGTTTTCAATCCCAATCCGGTGTTTACAGCATCGAGAACCTGCTGTACTGTTAATTCAGTAGACATAGCAATTTGGTTATTCCATTTTCTGAATAATCTGCGGTTAATACTAAACCAATCCCACCCTTTCTTCACCAACAAGTCTGTTAATATGCAAGAGCATCTCATTTATCATCTTGCGTGCATTACCTTCATCTTTAGCTTCGGAGTAAATTCTGAGAATAGGTTCGGTATTGGACGGTCTGACCTGCACCCAACCGTCATCATAAGCGACTCGCAAACCATCAATACGGGAAAGCTGATCATAATCATAGTTGGTTTCAACTGATTGGATAATTTCAGAAGCATCGGAAGTTCCAAGAGGATAAGATATGCGGAACATCTTATAAACAGGCAACGCTCGACTTATATCACTTAGTTTTTTCTTTGTAGCTGACAAGTGATTAAGTATCAATGCCATTCCTACTCCTGCATCCCGAGCCAGATGAAGTTCTGGTAATATCACACCTCCATTGCCTTCACCGCCAACTATAGCGCCCAATTCCTTCATTCCAGCAGCGACATTTGCTTCCCCGACTTTTGTGCGATGGCACTCTACGCCATATTCTTTTGCTACGTCGTCAATTACTTGAGAAGTCAAACTGTTTACTACAACCGTACCGGGATTAATATCAAGTACTGCTTGAACTGATACCGCCAGTGTGGTTTCTTCACCTATAGGTTTACCAAGTTCATCTATTGCAGCCAGTCTGTCACCATCCGGATCAACCGCAAAGCCAATCGCACACCGTTCTTTAATTACCAGATCACAAAGATCGGTCAGATTCTCAGGACGAGGCTCGGGTGGACGATTGAAAATGCTTGAACCATCGCAATGAATTGTTACCACCTGGCAGCCAAACGTTTTTAATAACTCAGGATATAAAAAACTGCCGGCGCCGTTGACACAATCAAGCGCAACCTTGAATTGCTTGCTTTGAATCTTTTCAAGATTAAGAATGCTTAAACCTGTTACGGAGCTAAGGTACATATAATCAGCATCGTCCCAGTTTCTAAGCGTTCCTAAGCGATTCCAATGAACACTGCGTAAGGGACCTTGGATAACAATTCGTTCTAATTCGGTATAATCTTGAGAGGTCAACATCCTGCCATCAGGTCGAACGAACTTAAGCGCATTCCACTCTTCTGGATTGTGACTGGCAGTAATTATTATCCCTCCTGCAGCGCCGCGTCTCTCAACAGCGAGTGCGCCTTGCGGTGTAGTAACCATACCAACATCGTCAACATCGCAACCCGCAGCAGAAAGCGCAGCCTTGACAGCCATATTAATCATCTCTCCGGATGGTCGCGCGTCTCTGCCCACTATAACTTTCCCCCCATTTACCCAGGTACCGAACCCACCAGCCCAGAGCATAGCTACTTCGGGAGTCATTCCCTCGCCAATGATCCCGCGGATACCTGAAACACCTGTCATTAAGCCTGTAAACAACTGTCTGCTCCAATAAATGAATTTAACTTTGATTAAATAAGAAATATAATTACAATGAAAACCTATCGCAAGTAAAACTAATGTATAGTACAAATATTCTTAATATTGACAAACAAACTCCGAACATGTATATTAGTATGTTATCCAAATCAATTTTAGTCAAGTGCCTCATTCCCGATCAAATCGGGAATGAGGCCAAGCGTATTTCAGTCGATTAGGAAATGTATGAAAATCCTGTCAATAGTCGTTACATTCTTGCTGTTTATGCTGGTTTTTATACAACCCACTTTTTCTCAACCTCGCTATCACCAGGATGATATAGTAACCTATGCCGACAGCCGCAACACGTTCTGTGTGGATGTCGGTTATCGTGAAGTCTTTGTTGCTACGGATGGAGGTTTATGGCGGTTCTCACGCTACAATGGTGAAGTGCTGGATCCCTGGTTTGTAGGAGTCGGTTTACACGAAGCCATACCGCTCACTTACGGTCGAGTTGTATTATGGCATAATGAATCCGGTACACTCTGGCTTGCCACAACCCGTGAATTACTCTACCAGCGGAACGATAGTCAAACCTGGTACCGATTCGAAGACATTCAGCTAACCAACCGATGGATAAGATCGCTTGGTGAGGCAGGTGATTTGGTCTACGTTGAAGTAGGTGGCGGTGAATTCTTCTCAATAGAACCAATCGGCGGTAGAATTCAGAAATTAACAGGTGAGCTTCCTGATGGGATCCGCTGGGTTGGAAGAAGAGGTTGGAAGCCTCATGAATATCATCATTATAACCCGATAGATTACTCGTTGTACTTTGACAGATATCGCGGCGTCATCACCGATTGGGAGCATAATGAATATAAGCCGGCGTATGATTGCCTGAACGAATATGATTCCAGAAGATATATATGCTATCCCGGACTTGGACTTGGCATAGCTGATGAGAGACAGAACAGCTTGGAAATACTCCAACTCGGACCAGCAGGAAATGACGTCAGGGCAATAGCTTTGGACGATGACGGCGTAATCCGTATAGGCGGTAACAATTCTGGTCAGAAGTCAGGTATTACTTACTTTGACAGATCAGAAGGGCTTTGGGATAAATATGAAGAGAGGATAAATATAGGATTAGCATCCCATAGAGTCTGGGATGCTTTAACTATTGATGGATGGGTCTACTTCACCACGGATCAAGGATTGGTTTTCTGTGAGCCGGATGGAGATAGTTGGCATACTATTGATAGATTCGATGGTTTAGCCGGTTTAAATCTACGAGCGCTTGCAGTTAGCTCAGGCGTTCTGTACATTGGTGGTGAACGTGGTGTAAATAGGTTTAATCTGCCGGAGGGTCCTGTTTGGGACAGCGGGTCAGAAGCTCTGGATAATTTATTAACCAGCGATCTTATTACAGATAATGACACCGTCTGGGCTGCCGGTCTCCAGGGAGTTTTTCGTATTCCACCGAATGCTCCGCCGGAAAGTGTAACCGCTGGTCATGTATTCAGTTCTGTATCAGCCCGCACAATAGCAATAACGAAATCAAGAGTTTGGATCGGTATAAGTCACGGAATAAAGGCTTTCGATAAAACAAACGGATCGTGGATGGATTATTCAGGATCCGTTTACTTAAACGGTGGTAAACCCTTCAATATGACAGGAAACGATAGTCTTCTCTGGGTAGGAACTGATAAGGGATTGTTTCGCTTTAACTATATTAGAGGTAACTGGATCGAATATGGCAAGCGAGAGGGATTGCCGCATTTGCGAGTGCAGCGGTTGGTATTGGAAGCGGACACACTCTGGATCGGCACACCGCGAGGATTGACCAGATTTATTTGGAATCGTCCTGAACGGGATGTGTTTTAAGAATATTATCCGCAGATTACGCAGATTTTTCCCTTATTATTTTAATAAATGGAAACGTTTTATATCCCTTCGGGACATCACGCGACAAGAGTGTCAAGTCTACTAAAAAAATCTGCGTAATCTGCGGATAAAAAAAACACGCTAAAGCGTGGACTCTAAATCCGGAGGTCATTGTGATCCCTAAAAAACTAACCAAACTTATAATCCTAATTGCAATAACAATTACGGCAAGCATTATGTCAGCACAAACACAAAACACGATAAAATTACCCGCGCCGCGGCTTGACAGCGAATTTTCCATCGAAGGAACCCTGCTGGAACGCAGATCGGTGCGAGAATACTCGAAAGATGCACTAACTCTGGAGCAGCTATCTCAATTGCTATGGGCGTGTCAGGGAATAAACCTGCCTGATAAACGAACGCATACAGAAAAACTTCATGAATATGGACTTCGCACAGCGCCATCTGCTGGAGCACTCTACCCGTTAGAAGTTTTCGTAATCGTTAAAAACGTTACCGGATTGCCACCGGGTTCATACCATTATCACTCAGGTCCTGGTATTGAGGATAACAATCTTGAACTGTTGCGTGATGGAAACCTCACGCAGGAACTGGCAGGAGCGGCATTAGGACAGGATTGCATCAAGAACGCTGCTGTTAATATCATTATCGGTGCGGTTGTGGAACGTGTTGGAGTGAAATACGGCAGCCGCGCTGAACAGTACACGTGGATTGAAACCGGTCACGCCGGACAGAATATCTGCCTGCAGGCTCAAGCGCTCGGATTAGGTGTAACGACGGTAGGGGCTTTCTATGAAGATAAGATAAAGAAGGTTATCGGTACAGAGATCAATCCGGTTTATCTAATAACAGTTGGTAAAAAGCTGCCTAAATAAATAATATCACTACAAAGACACTAAGAACACAGAGCTTGATATAACCACTTAATTGTTTTTTAGACTAATATGCTATTGAGTTTGTATACTTTTTTGGTTATCTTGCATATTAGAGTAACATAGGCATCTCGGCATGCGTGTAAATAGACATTCAGAATAACAATCCTTCGCAAGCAGGGATGCTTACTCTACTATAATCCATCTTCCAAGGGATAAATTATGAAACTGTCTCGTTCTATAATCTCATTAAGTTTGATCTTCTTATTTTGCCTTTCTCAAAATCTGCATTCTGAATCCCGACGCGACGTGGTCGGTTACTGGACCTTCAATTTGAATCCGGGTTTCAATCTCGTCGCCTTTCCTGTTTTACCGGATGTCTCTACTCCGCAAGTTGTCTTCGGCGATAGATTTGGTTCAATTGAAATTACTACCTGGGACAAGGGACTTGAACGCTATCGCTGGGCGAGATATAATTCTAAATTGGGAGATTGGTCAGGTGACCTCTTTCTATTGGACAGAGGTGTGGCCTATTGGATTAATTTAATAGATGCTGTTGATCCACAACGGTTGGTGGTTACCGGGCATCCTGAACTGTATCGAAAATTCCGTTGGTCATCGCTTGAAAATGGATGGAATTTTTACGCGCCAACCTATGGTCGCGTGCAAAGTTTCGATGACCTGAGACCTGACAACCTTGAGGATATGCTCCTCTGCTGGAACTATGCGCGAGAACGGTTCGAATTAGCAGAAGCGGCTGCCGGTCGAGCGTGGAGATCATCGTCATTTGACCGTATTGATCCGGATCAGGCGTATCTTATTTATCTGAAAGGTCGTTTACATAATTCGACAGGTCTTTCGACACGAATGGAGTCCCTTTACGAGGATATATACGGCAAGAGTGATAATGCCGGTGTTGATTATGTCGGCAATGAACGCACTATATATGATGTTCCGCCGCGACCATTAATAGTCAGCAACAATATCGGTTTACCGGTTCGTTTACCGGGTGGTGGAATTTGCGATGGTGAGTTTTCAGTGGATATCATCCGCGAAGGATTGCGCATTGGTGTTGGCGGTCAACTGGAACCGGATCCTCAAATTATAGACAGGCATTCTATACCCTCCGGTTATGCCGAGAGTGGTCATTTCAGACTGCCTCTCACAATAAGCGAAGAAGATGACACTCAGCTACAATCCGGTGACCGCGTCTACCTGTTAGTTAAACAAAACGGCGCTGAGACGCGCTCGACTTCGATTGAAATAGACGATGAAGTATGGTTTGTATGCAATCTAAGTTTCCCCGAACCTATGTCAGCGCCGGGACAAGTGCCTGTAACACCAAGCAGTTTCACACTTGGCAAGCCGTTCCCCAACCCATTTAATGACCGCTTCCAGATTAACGTCAGCCTTCCGGAAACGACTCCCATCAAATACACTATCTACGATCTGCGAGGTCGCGCTGTACAATCGAACGTCCTACCATTATCCGCGGGAAATCATAGGTTGAATTTCAGTGGACAGGAGCTGTCAGCAGGAATATTCCTGCTTGAGGTTGCCTACGGACAACAAAGTAAAGTTGTTAAGATAGCGTATGTCAAGTAGACGCGACACTCTTGTCGCGTGGGATATTTAACCGCAGATTGCGCAGATTTAACAGATTTTTCTCTAACACTCTGTGTACTCTGCGTAAAAAAATAGAATCATGAATGCTTAAAATCCTTGTATCCGGGTGGGGAATCATATGTTGTTAACAGGTGCAATGAAGAATGAAGGTTTTAGAGTGAAAAATATGCCCTAAAATAAACCAAGTATTTATGAAAATTGCTTGACATGTCCTTTTTTTTACCTTACCTTGGAATAAAGTTGCATTTCACATCTAACCTACTGTAAAACTAACCCCCAAATACGAAAGGATAGAATCATGAAAGCATTAAACAAAAAAGGTTCACCTAACAGGTTGAGAGGGTTTATCAAGTATTTAGTGCCTGACCGAAAAGTCCCCCTTTTGTCATTCCCGCGAAGGCGGGAATCCAGGTAACCTATTGTTTCTCCTGGATTCCCGCCTTCGCGGGAATGACAAAAGGGGATTAATATCCAGATAAACA
>JAVCDD010000160.1 GCA_030765125.1 Candidatus Hatepunaea meridiana | reverse complement strand
TTTTGTCATTCCCGCGAAGGCGGGAATCCAGACAACTTATTGTTTCTCCTGGATTCCCGCCTTCGCGGGAATGACAAAAAGGGGCTCATATCCAGAAAATCGGGGGTTTTCGGTCAGGCACTAACTAACCATAAAAATCAGAATGATAAACGTCAATAGAATACGTAAGTTTCCTGAGCGGTCATTAAACCGAGCCGCGAAAAAGTCGGGTAGTGTAATGCAATTATGTGCTTCGCTGAAACGTCGTAATCGTCCCGCATAAAAGAGAAACAGGAAAAGCTCCACCGTGATATATCCCACTGCCGCCCACAACGCTGACATTCCTCTCGCGTAAGCCAAACCGGTAAATCCGATCATCAGCCAGGCGCTGCGTCCTGATACAACTGACGACAGAGCAACTACGAAGCGATTAAGCTTCCGACCAGCGAGAAAATACTCGCTCATTCCTGCGGATGAGAAACGACTGGTTAATACACCAATCAGTGTAACCAGCGCCAAGTAACCAATAAAGGCGCCCAAGGCGTAACCATCTACGCTGGTTTGTACGATTGTAGTTTCGGTCATTTCTAAGAGTCTTTTGTCTTTTGTCTTTAGGCTTTGGGCTTTGTGGCTTTGGGCTTTGGGCTTTGTGGGTTCTGTTATTTCAGCGAAAGTTGGAATCTAAGATATTGACTGAAATTACAAAGATATATTTCTGTAATAGGTCAAAATGATAATAGAATTAAGTATTTTGCACCCTCTGCGTTCTTTAGCGGTAAGAAATATTATATAAACTAAACCGATAATGATTCAGTAGCAAGGTTTCTTATGAATAATTCATTGATGGCTTTAGGAATTGCATCGTAATTTAATTATAACTATATTATATGACTATATTATATGTATAAAAGTTTTGATTACCAATGGAGAAAAGTTAACTGCGAACCGTTTTCATAATTAATCCTAAATCAGGAACGCCTAAATTCGTCAGCCGATTGCACTACCTTATTCGTAAGCACTTTGGCGTAGACAATCGCAATATTTCGGTATATAAATCCCGCCGTCCCGGTCACGTGGGTGAAATTGCTTCCCGTGTCGCGAGTGAGGGCTGCGAAATGGTTGTTGCTGTTGGTGGTGATGGAACCATCAATGATGCTGCACGAGGACTTGTAAATACGGATACAGCCCTCGGCGTCCTCCCCACTGGCTCTGGAAATGGTTACGCCGGAAACATTGGACTACCAATGAGATTAGAGCCGGCGCTTGAAGTTATTAAGAATCCAAGCATCAGGAAAATAGACGTTGGATTGGTTAATGATCAGATATTCCTTGTATCCTGCGGCATTGGCATAGAAGCAGTAATTGCTACACTCTTTGAAGGATCGCGAATACGCGGTCTTCTTCCTTATGCTCAGGCTACTATATCCACATTTCTACAGTACGAGCCACAGGAGGTAGAGATTAAAGCTGAACCAGGAAGCTGGGAATATATTGGTCGTCCGATGCTGTTCTCAATCGCTAATATGCCTGAATATGGAGTCGGCGTCGGAATTGCTCCCGATGCAAAAGATAACGATGGGTTGCTCGATATCTGCCTTATACCACGACAAGATCTTCTCAGAGTAATAAAACATACTCCTGATATGTTCCGTAAAAAAGCTACTGATATACCCGGGTACATCAGTCGACTTGCTTCAAAAGCGATCATTAAACGCCATTACCAAGGTAATATTCACGTTGACGGGACACCTGTACCAGCAGGCAAAGAGATCAACATCGAAATTCTACCAGATGCGCTTAACGTCGCAGTTAAAAATACTTAAAAATGAATAGTATTGTTATATTGCTGTATTGTTGTCCAGAAATATCGTAATATATTAACCTGAATACATAACAGTATACACGTTACCACCAGATTACGCTTCGCTTGAAATCTGGCAGCAACGCATACAACAATATAACAAAATAACAATACAGCAATACAACTTGCACTGGAAACCAATGAAAATACTAATTTCAATCATTTTATTCTTAGCAACCGCTACAATCATCTCGGCTCAACCGGTCATTGCTATAGATCCGGAGGAATTTTCTTTTGAGCTTCCCCATGGCGTTAGGGATGCCGGTGTATTGAATATTTCGAATAACGGCGATAGTCTGTTAATTGTAGACGTTGATCAACGTAATGTCAGGCGAGACGTTGTTGTCAGGATTTTAATCTGGAATCGGTATGTAGATATAGACTTTGAATTGCATAATATGCTTAACAGCCTTTCAGAACTAAACATAGGTTATTGGGTACAATACTATGATGGTATTGATCCGGATGAGATGGCTGATATGTTAGATATGTCACACGTGCTTATCGTTCCGGAACAAGAGGACGGAGATGAAAACCAATTGCATGAATATGGTGAAGGCTTTTATGATGTTTTACAGCAATTTGTTTCAGAACGCGGTGGCTATGTCATAGGAACTGATGCTGAGGGTCAAACCGCTGCATTCCTTGATGGCGCTGGTTTAATCGATATTAGCGTACTCGACACAGGTTCAGACTATGATTGCCGTTCAGTTGGAACTCATCCGCTTAATGCAGGCATTCGGGAATATGAAGCCCGTGAGAACTGTAACGTTCACCGATGTAGAAACGATGATGCAATCACTATTGCCCGTGCAGTGAATGAAGATGAAAATAACATTACAGCACGCAGGATAGGTCGTGGAGGCGTCGTATATCTTGGAATGGATTGGTCTCGTTATAACGACGAAATGACTCAATTGCTGATCAATGCAGTTATGTGGTATCGAGGCGGTTCAAACTGGCTGATACTTGACCCGTTAAATGGACGTATAGGACCCAATGATTCTGAAGATTTGTTCTTTTCTGTTGAATCTAACATCACACCGGAACCGGGTGAATACTCCCAAGATATAGTTCTTCTATCAAACGATCCGGAACAACCCGTTATTATTGTTCCGGTGCAATTAACGGTTACCGGATGGCAGTCGGCTGAATTGACCCTTGAACCGGATGAACTCTTTTTGATAACACCTGCGAACGTTGATACAACTATCGTGGTTTTAGTGCGCAATACGGGTGGTGGTTTCCTCCAAGCAAATCTGTGGCTCGATGATCCGGAAGTCGATTGGTTGAATATAAACCGGGAAAACGTGCGAATAGGACCTGGACTTATGGATCGAGTTTTACTTCAATTCGATGGTGAACAAACCGAAGGTCGAATACAAAGAAACTTCCTGGTCTTCCAATACACAAATCCCGATACAATCATAGTTGAAATGCCAATTATCTACTATGCCGGTGATGAATTCGGAGGTATTGAAGGAAATATCATTGATGCAGAAAACAACAACTCTGTATCGGGAGCTACCGTTAACCTACACGGAATCAGAACTAACAGTGACGAAAACGGATATTTTTCTTTTGATAATATTCCTGCTTCAGTGTTCAACGTCGGTATTATACACCCTGATTACCTGCCGTTGGTGATTTATGACGCCCGCGTTAGACTTGACCAAACAATACGATTGTCACCGTCTCTGCGCTATTGCGTCCTTGAAACGGACATAGATGAACATATCGCACAATCAATGCTGCAGAACGAAGAGCTTCAAGCTGAAGGACATTTTCGCAATACCGGTAATGGGAATCTTTCTTACGAAAGCAAATTCAATGATATTCATCAAGTTCCCGCTCTCACACCCTGGGAAGTTCGCTCTGTTATAAATAGCGGTGAAATGACTTCCTCAGATGAAATCTACGGGGCCGTCTATACAGGAGAATACCTATTACTCAGCGCAAAAGGCGACAG
The DNA here is from genome assembly GCA_030765125.1 of Candidatus Hatepunaea meridiana. Lineage (GTDB taxonomy): Bacteria > Electryoneota > AABM5-125-24 > Hatepunaeales > Hatepunaeaceae > Hatepunaea > Hatepunaea meridiana. The sequence continues at coordinate 1,734 of JAVCDD010000160.1, read as the reverse complement.
AAACCAACCTAATTCTATTTATATTATAGATAGAAATGGTGAACTGATTGATACAATCCCCCAGCCAGGTGAGTTTGTACGCGGAATGGCAGACTTGACCTGGGATGGAGAACTTGTATATGGGACTGATTGGGACGATATACTCGGTTTCGATCTTGAGGGTGAAACCCAGGCGGTGTTCGAGGGACCATTCCTCTACAACCGGGCAATTACTTGGGATAACGTGGGTGAGCGTTTCTGGGTGGCGGATGCTCGCAGCGATATCGTCGCTGTTAACCGCAATGGAGTCAGGCTGGATACTCTCGAAAATCCCGGTTTGCATATCTATGGTATGGGATGGCGCAATTATTCTGAAGACGGCTTCCAACTGTATCTTTTTTGCCGTGACGGACCGAACAACGCTCAAATACATCGGATGAATCCTCAATCTGGTGAAATCGAATTCATCAGGAATCTACCAACCGAAGTGGATGAGCGCGCTGGGGGTATGTCAATATCACTCGATTGGGAACCACGCTTCCTTACTGTAATTACACAGTTTACAAGAGGCGCTAATAGGACTGTCGTTTTTAACCTTGATCGCAGTGAAAATTGGGTTGCATTCAATCCAACAGCAGGCGTCATTGGTCCAGGCAGGTCTTTACCCGTTAATATCGAATTTAGTTCTCAAGGTTTGCGAATAGGTGATATTCTTGAGGGTTACTTCACCATTAGTGCCCATCAACGCGGTGGAATCGATACTATTCTCGTTACACTTCGTATATATGAGAATTCCGCACCGGATTATGACTCATCCCCTGCTCTATTACCGGATGAATATTCACTGACCACTTACCCAAATCCCTTTAACGGTCAGCTTAACATTAAGTACATAGCACCAACCGGAATACCTGTACAAATATCCATATACGACCTGGAAGGTCGTTTGGTTGAAACACTTGTTCAAACATCCGGAATTGGCGCTGAAGACAATATCTCTTTCAATGGAAGCAAAATAGGAAGCGGTCTTTATTTCGTACTTCTAAAAGCTGGTGATACAAGACGAGTTAGCAGGATTGTACTCCTGAAATGAAAGTAGATGCGGCACTCCTGTCGCATGACTGTTTTTCTATCCGCAGATTACGCAGATTACGCAGATTTTTTTATCTGTTTAATCTGCTTAATCTGTTGTGTATTTCGTTTATCGATAATGTCCCTGTATAGTTGTTAAATACACTCAACCACTGTCATTCCCGTGAAGACGGGAATCCAGTTTAAAGTTTGATAAAAACATCCTATTGATAAATCAGTATGTTAGTTTAATTGGTTAGGGTGGAGACTCTCAATCTGGATTCCCGTCTTCACGGGAATGACAGTGAATAGATACTTCTAACAATTATAAGGGGACACCACTCGTTTATCCATCCTTCAAACCTACACAGTATCCAAATTCCATAAAACATATTCTGGCAAGGTTTTTGTGCGATAATATAGTTTGACCTTGCGTTGATACGATTATGGACAGGAATGTCCATCCTCCCCTGCACTTTTTTATTGCTAATATGGATCATTATCTTACCATTACTTTGTTAAGTAGTGTCTGACCGAAAACCACCGTTTTTCTGGATATTAACCCTTTTTTGTCATTCCCGCGAAGGCGGGAATCCAGGAGAAACAATAAGTTATCTGGATTACCGCCTTCGCGGGAATGACAAAAAAGGGGCTTTCCGGTCAGACACTAAGTATCAATATTGG
>JAVCDD010000141.1 GCA_030765125.1 Candidatus Hatepunaea meridiana | reverse complement strand
GATTCTCCTTCCCATTTTGTCATTCCCGCGAAGGCGGGAATCCAGAGATTTCAAGTATTTGAAGTTCTTTAAACTGGATTCCCGCCTTCGCGGGAATGACAAAATGGGAAGTATTTCAACAGGATCAGTAATGAAACGCTGGTAACAAATAGCCCGTGCCACCCGCCGCTGTCAGGGCGTTGCTCCTAACAGCTACATTCCCAGTTATGCTGTCAAACGCGGCGGTTTGACAGCGGGAGTGCAGCCTGAAGGCTGGACTCTATACTTCTAATATTCAAGGAATTACCGTCTGCCGTCCGTCACGTCTCCACTATGTTCAAGACCCGATGGAACAAAGATACAATAGACCTGAAGGAACGAAGAAAACGCTTAAATGAAACAAAAATACCCTATCCTCGAATTCGATCCAACCTCCAAAGCCATTATCGAACCAAGCTCTGTATTAAAATCTCACGACGTACCGGAGAGGTGCATATTCTGCTTTTTCCAGGATGTAATATCCAAACTGAAGGATGAAGGTCGTCTTACAGAAATATTTACACTGAGGAGTGAATTTGGTCCTAATCCTTTGTATGAGTATTAAGCTGATGGACAGTCAGCGCGAATAGGCGTGTTTCATCCGGGAGTTTCAGCGGCTTTAGGGGCAGCGTTTATGGAAGAGGTGATCGCACTCGGATGCCGAAAGTTCATTGCTGTCGGTTCATGTGGCGTACTTGATCGAGAGATCGCAGTTGGACATCTAATCATTCCCACTGCTGCCGTTCGTGATGAGGGCGCTTCGTATCATTACCAACCGCCAGGGCGGGAGGTTGAACCCGATGAGGAAAGTGTCAGGGCAATTGAGACTGTTTTGAAACGCAAAAACATACCATACATCAAAGGCAAAACCTGGACAACCGATGGCTTCTATCGTGAGACGCCGGAAAAGGTAAAACTACGTTGTGAAGAGGGCTGCCTTACGGTTGAAATGGAAGCAGCAGCATTCTTTGCAGTAGCCAAATTCCGACGGGTTCAGTTTGCGCAGATACTTTACGGCAGCGATGACGTCAGCGGTACGGAGTGGGATATGAGGAGGTGGTTTAGCCGAAAAGATCTACGCAGCAATCTGTTTGATCTGGCAGTTGATGCCTGCCTTGAAATCAAGTAAGGGTTTCTCTTTCCCACGCTGGAGCGTGGGAAAGAGAAACTATCTTCAGTAGGATTTAACACCAGAGAAAAATATCTGGGCGATAATTCCGGCAAGAGGTGGAAATATAAAAGTGCAAGCCAATCTTATCAAAGTAAATTTCCATCCTAATATACCGAATTCCATTGGCAATCTTCCCACAGCGTACAGCGACCAACCCGTTAAAAAAGCGACCATCGTACCAACACCAGCGCCGGATTTTATCAGACCCGCGGCAATCGGCAGATTGACATACGGTCCTCCTGGTGTCAGACCACCAGCTATTGAACCGATTATTATCCCGCGGAGTCCTGATTCAGCGCCAATCCATTTCGACAGTAGTTCTCGAGGCAGTAAAACCTGAAACATACCTGCTATAATGAAAGCGAATATCAGCAACGGCAAGATTTCAAGTATCAATCGCCAGGCAGTATTTAAACCGACTATATGCTGTCCTTGTCCATTATTATAACCAATATAGAGTAGAATTAGTGCTATTATTCCCATAATAAGGGTTGGTATAAACATCTTCGATCTCCCTTTTTTCTTGTTCATTGTTGATCCTAATTTTACCGCAGAGTACGCAGAGGGCACAGAGGTGTTTTATTACCTTGTGCTCTTTGTGTTTTTCGTTGTGAAGAATTTATTTCTATTAAAGTATATCATTAACCGCCCGAAATCAATTCATCTTCTCTGAACATTTCACATCACTTATTAAAAGTTGCAAAGTCAAGTCAATAATCATATATTATGGTGTTAGATTTTAAGTAGGATAGACATTACTGATCCTTGTGTAAAAAGTCTGACAGCGGCTGGTGGAGGGCTATTACACGTCAATCAAGAATGTCTGTCCAACCCGGTGATGGATAGGTTGCCAAAAGACAAAAGACTAAGGACTAAAGACTCCCATGCCCAACTTATTCCTAATAGACGGAACAGCCCTTGTGTTCCGCAGTTTCCACGCCTTCAGCGGTAGGGCACAATTAACATCCCGCGGACGTAACGTCGGATTGGTCTACGGTTTTCTCGCCACACTGCTGATGATTTGCCGTAAAGAAAATCCTGACCTACTGGCAATTTCTTTCGATACCGGCGCGCCCACATTCCGTCATAAGATGTTCAAGGAATATAAAGCCAAACGCCCGCCTGTCGACGAAGAACTGCTTAAACAGTTGCCACTGCTATACGAGATTCTTGACGAACTTAACATACCTACGATAAGCCTTGATGGCTGGGAAGCGGATGACGTTATAGGCACACTGGCGAAACGTGCGGAAAAAGCCGGTTTGGATGTGTTTATGGTTACAGCCGATAAGGATTTCTATCAGCTTGTTTCCGATAAGGTCAAGGTATATACGCTGCCGCGAAAAACATACAATGATATTAAGATATATGATCCATCCAGAGTCGAAGATAAATTCGGCGTACCACCGGAAAGGGTTATAGACGTCCTCGGTTTAATGGGAGACACGTCAGACAATGTACCTGGTATTCCCAAAGTCGGACCGAAAACCGCTGTCGATCTCATTAAGCGATTCGGCAGTTTTGAAAATGTCCTTAATTCTGCCAGACTTGTTAAACAACCAAAATTACGTGAGAATCTAAAGACATTTGCTGATCAAGCCCGATTATCATACAAGCTCGTAACTATTGATACCGATACACCTGTTAGTGTTAATCCTGAGACATTTACTTATGGTCCACTGAACAATCCAGATTCAAGGGACAAGTTGATCGACCTTGAGTTCTTATCCATCATTAAACAACTTGACAAAATAGAGCCTGAAAACGCTCAATCTGAACCGACAGAAAATATAGAAAGACAATATCATAGTATAACGGATCCGGAAGGTCTTTTACAACTGGTTCATAAACTTGAAAAAGCTGATCTGATTTCTATGGATACAGAAACCACTTCCGTTAACGCTATGCAGGCTGAACTGGTTGGACTATCCTTTGCAATTGAAGAGGGTGAAGCCTGGTATGTGGCGGTCAATTACTTCAAGGATATACCTGAAGAATATAAACAACCTGCTCTGCCTCATCTTAGACCGAACACCAGCCGCGAACTCACTTACATTCTCGATCAATTGAAGCCCTTGCTAACCGAGGAGAACCTTCCCAAAACCGGTCAGAATTTGAAATATGATGTGTTAGTTCTACGCTGTTATGACATTGATATTAAAGGTATTGCATTCGACACGATGATTGCCTCACATCTGCTGGATTCATCAGCGCGCCAGCATAACCTCGACCTACTGGCGCAACTGCATTTGAATATCCGAAAAATACCAATTTCAAATTTGATCGGGAAAGGCAGCAAACAGATTTCGATGGCGGATGTAGATATTGAAGAGATATATAGATACGCCTGCGAAGATGCAGATGTTACGCTGCGACTGCACAACTTCTTTCATCCAACAATAAAAGAGAACAATTTCAGCAAACTGCTTCAGGAACAGGAACTGCCGTTGATACCTGTGTTAACAGGGATGGAGCAGACCGGTGTCAAGCTTGATACCGATCTGCTAAGCAAGATGTCAACAGAGTTCCAGAGTGAGATTGAACAATTGGAACTTGATGTTCACGAGCTTGCCGGACAACCGTTCAATCTGAATTCCACACAACAGCTTGCTGATATCCTATATAACAAATTGGGACTTCCCTCCGGTAAGAAGACAAAATCGGGCTTTTCGACTAATATTGCTGAACTTGAACGGCTTGCTCCGGTGCACGAATTGCCTCGGAAATTATTGCGCTACCGCCATCTCGCCAAGTTGAAATCAACATATATTGATGCATTACCGGCGCTTATACATCCAATTACCGGACGGGTTCATACATCATATACCCTAACGGTCGCCGCTACGGGACGGCTCTCATCCACTGATCCGAATCTACAGAATATCCCCATCCGTAGCGAGGAGGGTGGGCGGATCCGCAAGGCGTTCATCGCCGGTGAACCGGGCTGGAAGATTGTTTCCGCAGACTATTCGCAGATTGAATTGCGGATAATGGCTCATCTTTCAGGCGACGAGCGGTTAATTGAGGCTTTTAATCTGGGATATGACATCCATCGTTCAACAGCAGCGTGGATGGCAGATATTCCACCGGAACTTATCACATCCGATATGCGTCGTCAGGCTAAGGAGGTCAATTTTGGTGTGCTTTATGGAATGGGTGATTTCGGACTGGCACAGCGGCTGGGCATCTCCCGCAGGCGCGCCAAAGCGTTCATCGAGCAATACTTCACCAATTTCCCGCGTGTCAAGGAATACATCGAGGAAGTTCATCAATTCGCTCGCGATAACGGCTACGTAGAAACAATGATGGGACGCCGCCGACAACTGCCCGATATAAACGCCAGGAACTTCCAGATACGCCAGAACGCTCAGCGTATAGCAATTAACACACCCATCCAGGGCTCAGCAGCCGATCTTATGAAACGAGCAATGATTGGCGTCTATCAAATGCTTAAGAACGAACAATACTTGGCGCGAATGTTGATGCAGGTGCACGATGAATTAGTGTTTGAAGCGCCGGAAGATGAAGTAACGAGGCTGACTCAGAAATTGAAAGATGTAATGGGAAGTGCGATGGAATTGAAGGTGCCGTTGGAAATTGGGATTTCGTGGGGAGATAATTGGCTGGATGCGCATGAGTGAGGAAGAGTCTTTTGTCTTTAGTCTTTTGGTACGATAGACATTCTTGTCTGTCATCTTTGAACGGACAGAAGGAATGTCTATCCTGCCCGTGTAAAATAAGTAGGTCGGACACTCTTGTCTGACAGCACAACTACCGACAGACAGCAACACTATTAAATCAGGAATCACAAAATAAAGAATCAAAAATCAACAAATCCTCTTGAAATTCATCTAAACCGCGTCGCAAAGACAATCGTCCGGCGTGCTTTACGGGAAGACCTTGGTAAACGCGGTGATATTACTTCGCGTGCTACAATCCATAGCGATCAGGTTGACGATGCTGTGATAATTGCCCGAAGTAATGGCGTTATCGCCGGGCAGCGAATTGCCGAAGGAGTCTTTCAGTCATTAGAACAATCCGTTCAATACACAATAGAGATTCCTGATGGTGAAAATGCAAATACCGGTGATACAATTGCTCGCATCAAAGGCAAAACCTGGGCTATCCTGGTAGGTGAACGGACTGCGCTGAACCTGCTTGGACGATGCAGTGGTATTGCTTCCTTAACCAGCCAATATGTTAAAGCTATTGAGGGGACAAACGCTAAAATAACCGAGACGCGCAAGACTGCTCCAGGATTGAGATATATTGATAAGGCGTCGGTAGTAACCGGCGGTGGAGTAAATCATCGTTATGCACTGTATGACGCTTTTCTGATAAAAGAGAATCACATCAGAGCCACCGGAGGCATTGTTGAAGCCATCAAAGCATGTCAAACTTACAGGGATAGATACGGTATGTTCAGAGTTATGGTAGAAGCTACCAATATTGAAGAATACAAACTAGCATTAAGTGCAAAACCTGAACGGATACTGCTCGATAATATGACTCCAGACCAACTAACTGCTTGTGTGAAAGTAACACATAATAACGTAGAATTAGAAGCGACAGGGGGGATAACTCTTGAAAATGTCAGACAGTATGCTGAAACGGGAGTTAATTTTATTTCGATAGGCGCTTTGACGCATTCGGTGGGGGTTTTGGATTTGTCGTTGTTGATAAGGAGTCTTTAGTCTTTTGGGCTTTAGACTTTCAGTGTTGGGAGCTACATCTTATTAAGTTAAGCAAATTAAAAATAAACTATTAAGGATATGTCAAGAGATTATAGAAAATTACGTGTTTTTCGGTTCGCTGATGAATTGGCATTTGAGATATATGAGGTAACGCGAAACTTCCCGAAATCTGAATTGTTTGGAATGACCTCACAAATTCGCAGGGCTGCACTATCTGTCTCAACTAATATAGTCGAAGGCTCTCATCGCGAATCGCATGGTAATTTTCTCCGTTTTCTGGATATCGCGCTTGGTTCTATTGCTGAAGTGGGATACTTATTAGATTTCTCCGCTCGATTAGGTTATATTGACCCTGAAACGGAGCAAAGTCTAAAACAAAAACATGAATACTGTATCCGCTCTCTCAAAGCATTAATCAACTCCCTGCGTTCAATACCAAATACTAACCCTAAAGACAAAAGACTAAAGACCAAAGACCAAAGACTAAACAAAGGATTACAAAATGCACACACACGGAAAACCATCTGCCAGACGCCTCTATCGCTCGCGGGACGAACGATTGTTCGCTGGAGTCTGTGGCGGACTTGCTGAGTATTTCAATATCGATCCGATTATCGTCCGGTTAACCTTCGTATTCTTGCAACTTGTGGGTGGACCTGGAATACTACTCTATATACTCTTATGGATAATTGTACATTATGAACCATAAGATCAAAACAGGTGGCTGAAAAACGAAAAAGTATAGGATGCCTGGGTCGAGCGCTCCTGGCGCTTGTGCTTGCCCTGCTTTTCTATAGGTATGGATGGATATCCTGGGGATGGTGGCTGTTAGGATTTGGAATAGTATTCTATGCTTCCGGTCTGCGAACAGGTGGCAATCGAGAATTCCTCTTCCCCGGGACTATACTCATTGTTATCGGATTCGCTGTTTTACTCCGCCAATATCAGTTCGTAGATTTCCAGCTATGGCGGATTTGGCCCATATTGTTTGGCGCACTTGGATTGGGCTTTATAATGGTATGGTCTGTTCACCAAATCGGTAATTGGGCGCTTATTCCGGGAGGATTGCTCTTGTTCGTCAGTGGCGCCGGTTTTTCTAATATATCGTTTGTACGATACCAGGTATGGTTAAGGAGAATCTTTGACCTTTGGCCCCTTTTGCTGATATTTATAGTCATCCTGCTGATTGTCCATTTTCGACGAGTACGAATAAAAGGTTAATAAATGATCCTGTTGAAATACTTCCCATTTTGTCATTCCCGCGAAGGCGGGAATCCAGATGGTGTTTGTTAAATACTTGAAAACTCTGGATTCCCGCCTTCGCGGGAATGACAAAATGGGAGGGTAATT
>JAVCDD010000290.1 GCA_030765125.1 Candidatus Hatepunaea meridiana | reverse complement strand
TTTTGTCATTCCCGCGAAGGCGGGAATCCAGACAACTTATTGTTTCTCCTGGATTCCCGCCTTCGCGGGAATGACAAAAAGGGGCTCATATCCAGAAAATCGGGGGTTTTCGGTCAGGCACTAACTATAGTTTAATTCCCAAAGAGCGGTTGCCAATACGCTGGTGCGATATCGCGCTTGAACTGCTTTAGACACAGTTTAACCAATCTAAAACACGCGTCGCTCAGTTTGCGCGACGCTACTATTCTACCGTCCTGAATACGGACATCAAGGTTTTCTTTCGGTAATGTGATGATCTGTGGGAGTTGTACGTATGTATCTAATGGAAAGCTGGATTCCTGACCACCGGAAATCATCAATGTTTTGAGGTCTTGTCGGCAACCGGGTCTTGCACCTAAATAACGTCGATCCTGGGATGTTGTTTTTAGAACTAAGCAGGGCTCAGGATGTAAAACTATGAAGAGTTTGGTGACTTTTGCCTCGAGCATGCAAGTTACAGGATTCCAGAATTCATAGTCTTCGTAGCGTATAACATCCGCTGGTGCAAACATTTAGTTTGTTTTCATTTAACAGGTTCTATGCGAAAGTTATATAGAAGAGAGAAATATTCTTTTAATCCCTCCAAAGCATCATCCATACTTACTTCAGCTTTGTCGTCTATTGCAAGCATATAATCAATCAATTCATTATCACCTTTACTTTTTCGCGTTTTATCCCAAGGAGAACCTAACTCGTGTGATGCTTCTGAGTACATGACTGCATCGTAATCCTTGTAAACTTCCACCAGTTCATTCAGGATGTCCATCTCGCGTGGGGTGAATAATGAATCATCGAACTGTGTTTTAGGCTTGGCAATTATCCGGCGCTCAAAACCTTCGGAACCATCGTCAAAATGCTCTTCTATGATATTAATTAAGTCAGATAAATCCTCATGAGGTTGTTCACTAACCAATTCTTTCCAGAAGTCAATAGGCAGAGGTCCTTGTTTATACGCATAGTAAAGAAGACCGATTGAAGGATAGCCGGTTTGTTGGAAGTGTTTGAAATCAAGATTGTAGAGTAACTTAGCAAGTTTGGTAGTGTTCAATCGTCTGATGCGTTTGGCAAAGAATAATACTGCATTCAACAGTTTCTGACGATAAATGTTCATGAGAGATGTCCAAATAAATGTAACAGATTCCTCTTAAGGAGTCTTTAGTCTTTTGTCTTTTGTCTTTAGCTTTAGACTTAAGACTAACTATTTCAGTTCTCAAAGCATGTATTTGAAATATAAGTATGAACGGCAATATAATGCAAGTTTTTCTGTTGCGTGACAACTGTTTTCGGTTAGTTTGTTAAACATGCGTCGCAACAATGACGTTGAATCGAATTGTTCCCAAAACAGCATGTGATCTTCCATTAAACGCCGCGATCTATGTCTACTATTTAGTGCCTGACCGGAAAGCCCCCATTTTGTCATTCCCGCGAAGGTGGGAATCCAGATAATCTGTTTTTTCTCCTGGATTCCCGCCTTCGCGGGAATGACAAAATGGGATTAAACCATGAATAGCCACCAGCGTCAGCCGGTGGAGGAGATATTCGTTCCCACGCTGGAGCATGGGAACGAGATTAAACTGTGTCTTGTTCGACCCCTTCGGGGTCGCTATAGGGTTTGCAATTTGATTCAGTGGGTTTCACCCACCGCTATTCACATTCATTCCCTTCGGGAATGCTTAATGAACCGGTATTGAAATCCTGTTTTGATATTCATAAAACTAAAACTTATATGTAATATCGCTTATTTAAGCGCTTATGGGGGGCTTCCCTGCCAGGTTATTCCCGAAGGTTCTGGATTGAAACCTGGCAGAAACGCAGATCTTCGTGCCCTTCGTATTATTGATACGCGCCTTACCTCACCCCCGCCAAAGACCCCATAGGATCCCAAGGCGGTAAAACAATCGGCTTCTGCTTCAGGGCGGCTTTTAGGTCGGCGGACAGATATTTCTTGTTTATGACCACCTGGAAGTTATATTCATCGAACCAGTTGTCATTCATAATCAGGAAGCCTTCCTGCCCGGCTTTTTCGCCCCAGCTATTTTCCACCTTCCAACGATTTGGTTTGCCTTTGATTAAATTGACGCCGGTGAAGACCATTGCGTGAGTTAATTTGCTCTCGCCATAATCCAACCTTCCGGCTTTATCCAGATCGAACTTCATATCGAAAGCCTCTTCATATAAAAACGCTTCCCTGTCGAGAATTCCGACGTCTCTTTCCATCATTTTACCTACGTCGCACCCAAACCAGACAACCTCGCGGTCTTTCAACTGTGAAACGGCAAGATGCTTAAGCGTTTCACTTACAACATTGAGGTATAGAATATCCTTGCCGCCCCTGACGTTGCCAAGATATTGAACCGTATAGGTTTTGTTAAAGGGTTTGTCATCCGTTGGAGCGTTGATTATGCTGACATAATCGTCAAGGTTAAGTTTCACGTATTTATCAAAGAAACCGGTTGGCGTTATACTAATATCCTGGTGAAATATTTTGTCTTTATCACGATATTCAAAGTTAAACGTCTTGGGCGGTTCTCCGAGGAAATATGATAACATCCTGTAGATTTCGCTCAACATTCCCGTCTTTCGATTTTGAACTGTTTCCAGGCTTTCACCATTCTGATACGCTTTTCTGAGTATGGATGCGCTCTCGCGGAGTTTTAACGTCAGCAGATCATTCATTACTTTGGAATTGGCGCTGTGGTGGCTTTCCGGCATAACGTATTTTGGCACAACACCGTATTTTTCTACCAGATTGGAAAACATATCCCATTGCCCTCCATCCTGACAGGGGGCTGTTAAAAGCCACATAACCGTCCGGCTGTAGATATCTTCATCAATTGTTTCGATGATATTATCGAGGAAGAAATTAGCCTTCTCAAGTTTATCCCAGAACATCGGATAATTCTGCGATAATTCAAAACTCTCAATATTGATATTTTTCGCAACCCTTTGGCGCAGAACATTCATCCCTGCAAACAGCCAGCATCTTCCACTATGTTCCTGAGCTGTAATTTTTCCTGTTGTTATTTCCTCAGAAAATGTCTTTTGTAGATTAATAACGGCGTTGTTGTTCAGAGTTACATTCTTTATACCATTCTTAATAATGGCATTTTTCAACACTTGACAGTTAGGACGCTTATGAAAATCCGAACTGAATTTTTCAAGCATTTGTTGGGTTAGGATTGTATCTTCAGACATAAAGACCTCTTGTTTTGGAGTGTTATTTTAAGTGTGCTGTCAGGTGCCCTCACCTGACACTACTTTTAATTTAGCAATATAGCTCACAAAAATCAACCTATTTATATGGAAAAGAGTGGAGACCTTATACTGTTCAGGCAGGTCTTGAACTAGGTGGAGACCTGCCGGTGTGCTCGCTTCCCCGTCAGTTCTCCGCTACGCTAAAGAACTGACGGAACGATTTGCACACTATAGAACTGACGGAACTGATTGCATACTCAAGAACTGACGGAACGAATTGCACGGTAAAGAACTGACGAAACAAATATTAGTCACATCACTTGATTTCAAATGGGATAAGGCTTAAATTATCATTGGGGAAATAAGGGGACAATTACGTAGGACGGGATATTAACTCCCATTTGTCATTCCCGCGAAGCCGGGAATCCAGTAGAAACAATAGATTATCTGGATTCCCGCCTTCGCGGGAATGACAAATAAGGGGCTTTTCTGTCAGACTCTAAATTACCAAACATTGTTATACAATGACTTCAACTCTAATCATCACAATCGGCATTCTGATAGTATTTATCGGTGGGTTGACACAAGGGTTACTTGGTTTCGGGTTCGGACTGGTTGCTATACCGATACTTATCATCATCCTTCCGCCTGTGGTGGTTGTTCCGACGGTTATGCTCATTACGACCTTGCTGGCGATTGTAATCCTGTGTGAAGCGCGAAAATCGCTTGAGTTGAAACGAATCCTTCCTTTAATGGCAGCAGGAGTTGCGGGACTGCCACTCGGCGCTTATATACTTAAAAATATGGATGTTAATTACCTTAAAGTATTTATTGGGCTGGTTATAATAGTTTTCAGCTTTGCATTGTTGTTGGGATATAAGAGGAAGGTAAAAAACGAAAAACTCGGTTTTGCACCGATAGGATTCCTTAGTGGATTGCTTAATACCAGCACGGGACTGAGTGGTCCGCCGGTGATCTTATTCTTCTCCAATCAAGGTATCGGAAAAGAGTCTTTCAGAGCAAATATGGTTGCCTATTTCACTGTACTCAACATAGTAGCCGTCCCGATTTATATACTCAACGATCTGATTAATCCAACTGTAATAAGATATTCCTTCATATTTGTGTTACCGATGATGATCGGCGCAATACTTGGCATCAAGCTGGCGCACAGAATTAACGAAAACCTGTTTCGCAGGATTGCCCTGGTGATCGTTTCGATTGGCGGATTGGTGACGATAATTTCAGGTATTGGGATAATGCGTTGAACTATTGTTAGCTTGCTAACTTTTATAGTTCCGGCAGGTCTTGAATGAAGTGAAGATTTGATGGTTTACGCACACCTCCCCGTCAGTTCTCCGCTTCGCTAAAGAACTGACGGAACGGGTTTTCTTTCTCACTTTCACACTTTCACACTCATCGACAGACAGAAAATAAGGGGACAGTATACCTATTTTATAAATACTCTATGAAATAACGACAATCCATAGAAAAATAGGTATACTGTCCCCTTATTTTCATTGACAGACAGGAATGTCTATCCTACCCGGTTGTAATATATCTACCTTATTAACAACCCTTTGATTACCTTTCTGACTCCACCTGCTTCCAGAGTAAAGATATAGATACCAGTCGGCATATTGTCCGCTGTCCAGGTTATGGAATGTCTGCCAGCGGGTTTATCGCTTGCTGTGATAACCTCCAACAAGCGACCCGACGCATCCCATACTATCAAGCGCACGTAAGAAGGCTGCGGCAACGCATAGTTGATATGAGTTGACGGATTAAATGGATTTGGATAGATTGGGCTTAGGCTGAACTCGGTCGGTAAACCATCTTCCGATGCAGGCGCTGAAGTTGGGATGAGCACGATGATCGTCCATCTCTCGTTCGACTCCGTAACTGCTTCACTGTCAGTTGCTTCAACCCACCATTCAGCTTCTACTCTAACGTCACCCTCTGCGATCACAATGCCCAGACCAATCAGCATACTGTCGAGATGTTCGATAGTGAATTCAGTTGCCGCTATGTCGCTGCGGGTGATGGAGGTATCAATATCCTCGAATTCCACACCAATGAACAAATTGTATGTCACTTCGTCTTCATCAACATCCTCAGCATCCTGCCACTCCAGAGTTATCTCATAATTATCACGCTCAACCTCAAAGCCGTCTTCAGGTGATGTCAGGCTGAATGCTTCCGGAGCATCGTTGACAGGCGTAATCACCACCAGGAAAGTATCGCTGACAGCGGCATCCGAGCTATCGGTTGCGGTTACTATGATGTTAACGCCATCCGGAGCATTGTAATTCTCCGGTGCGTTGATCGTCAGGATGCTCGCTTCGTTGATTTCATAAGTCAAGGGATCTGTTGCTTCAACAGTAAACTCAAGCTCTTCCTCGTCCGGATCGGAGAAGACATCCTGAAGGCTCCCTATCTCCCACGATCCGCTGTCCTCTTCAAATTCAACGTCTTCCAACGGGTCAACAATTCCCGGCGTCCGATTAACGTTCAGAACAGTAATAATGACAGGCAGCAGGATAGCCTCGTCATCATCTTCAACCCGGAATACCGGTTCATATTCACCGGCATTAGCGAAATCAGGCGTCCAGACAAAGACAGCGGTGCCGTTCTCGTTGTCGTTAAACTCCCATCCATCAGGGAGATCGTTCTCGTCTGAAACAGTCCAGGTCAGTTCCGCGCCGTCGTTATCAACGTCTCTGCCTTCCATTTCGATGATTAGCTCCTCGTTTTCGTTTACCTCGAATGGAAGCGGTTGTTCGTCTTCGACAGGTTGACCGTCAACCCATATCACCGGCGGATCGTTGACAGGATCAATAATCAGTACAAATTCATAGTCAACGTTGATCTCATCTTCAAAGCTCGCTGACAGGACGCACTCGACTCGCCCGTTCCAATTCTCTTCCGATGTTCTGATCCAATATGAAAACTCGTCGTCTTCGTCAGGATTGCCGATGCGTTGCTCGATGACGTTCGGATCGGGATCAGCGAAAGTGTAATCCAGCTCATATTCATCGGGATTAATCCAGAATTCCCGCAGGTCTTCAACGATCAAGTTCCAATCAGAATCCTCTTCGATATGAACCTCATCGTCTTCCAATCCTTCAGTATGCGGAGGTCTGATTACATTGTTCACTGTGATGTGAACCAGTAACTCGTCACTCCAGTCATCGGGATCTCTAACTTCGATTTCGACATCGTACGGCTCTTCACGCCCTGCATCATAGTCGGGCGTACCTACAAAGTCTAAGCCACCATCATCATTGTTTTCTAATCTACCCCTGAGTTCGCGTGAGTTTACGATGATTGTCCATTCAAGTTCATCATCATCATTATCATTGTCTATTGCACGTAAAGTGAAGCGCAACTCCTCGCCCTCGTCTACTTCAGTTTCCCATTCTGGCTCATCAGTCGGTTCAACGATGTGCGGCTCAGGTGGAATGCTCTCACCGACAGTAATACTAATCCGCACTTCGTCAGCGCCACCCTCACCATCAGCAACCCGGAATAACGGATTGTATTCTCCATCACCATCCCAACCCGGTGTCCAGATGAACTGAGCTGTGCCGTCTTCGTTATCGGTGAATTCCCAACCATCTAGCAAATCACCATCATCAGCCACTGACCAAGCAAGGTCATCACCATCGGGGTCTTCAGCAGTGAATTCAAGTATTAACTCTTCCGCTTCGAAAGTTCTGATATGTATCTCTTCATCTTCCGGTTGGGTTATAACCGGATCACGGTTTACGTCATTGACAGTAATTCTCACATCTTCAGTAACCTCTAACTCACCATCCGACAATGTAAATAAAGCAATGTAACTTCCGGCATCTTCATGAATAGGTTGCCAACTGAACGTACCTGTGCCGTCTTCATTATCGGTGAATTCTACTTGATCGACAGGAATGTCAGTTTCGCCTGTACTTTCCCAGATTATAGTCAGATCATAGTCATCTGGTGAAGAACCGCTTACGGTGAATTCGAGAAGCTCGCCCTCGTCAACCTCAACACTTAACGGAACATCATCCCACACTGGACGGCGGTGGACGTCAACGATGGTGATAACTACGGTTACTTCGTCACTACCGCCTTGATCGTCTTCAACGCGGAACAGCGGTTCATATTCACCGGCAGCATCGAAGCACACATCCCAGGTGAACTCCGCCTCTGCAATCTCACCTTCGTGTGTCTGGTTGAATTCCCAACCTTCCGGTAAACCACCCTCATCAGCGATTGACCAGGTCAGATCATCACCGTCCGGGTCTCCAGCAGCGAAATGAACAGAGAAATC
This sequence comes from Candidatus Hatepunaea meridiana, assembly GCA_030765125.1. Lineage (GTDB taxonomy): Bacteria > Electryoneota > AABM5-125-24 > Hatepunaeales > Hatepunaeaceae > Hatepunaea > Hatepunaea meridiana. The sequence continues at coordinate 4,778 of JAVCDD010000290.1, read as the reverse complement.
AACTCCCTCGTTTACTCTTAAGGCATACCTTTCACCTTCAGGTTCGGTGATGACCGGATTCAGATTGATGTCAAAGACGCTTATGTTAAGTGTTATTTCATCACTGCCTTCATCCGAATCCATCACTTGAACAACTGGTTGATAATCACCTGCAACATCGAAACCTGGGTTCCAGTTGAAATCGGCTGTGCCATCTTCGTTATCAGTCAATTCCCAGCCATCGGGCAGATCGCCATCGTCTGCTATCGACCAGGAAAGATCACCACCATCATCTTCAATATCTGCGGAATAGAACGTCATGTGCAATTCTGCTCCCTCGCGAACATGAACTATAATCTCATCATTCAGAGGCTCACCCTGTTCATCAACGATAACAGGCAGGTCGTTAATGGAAAGCACGCTGACGGTGAATTGATTGGCTATGGAGTCATCGCGGCGGGGCGGTGTGATATTGTGATGTTGTGATGTTGTGATGTTGTGATTTCGCGCCAATGCCGTAGTCGGGATTGTCCTCAATTCCGACACAACACGAACGGGTCCCCTTTCAGCATGACTTGGGTCTTCGTTGTCCCGGCTAAACCTTGCGATCATACCGATTTGCATTGCTTCCTGACCGTCGTCTGCTTCGATTAGCACTTCGGAATTGCCGAAGTAGTTCGGAGCCGGTTCTGCGGACAGGATGTTGGTTTCCTCGTCAATGCTTAAGTTTAACTCTTCGGCACCGTCAATAATGACATAGTTCAACTCGTCACCGTCAGGATCCTCGAATACATTGTCAAGATCAACGATTTCTAACTGATCGGCATCCTCTTCAATCTCGATGTTTTCAATCGGGTTGACGATTTCGGGTGCGCGGTTTACATCGTTAACCACGATGTTCACTTCAGATATAACATCAAATTCGTCATCGGACAAGGTGAAGACTGCTGTATATTCACCAGCGTCCTCAAATCCTGCTTCCCATGTAAATGTACCGGTTCCGTCTTCATTATCGATGAAGTCAAATCCATCAGGCAAGTTATCGGAATGGCAGGTGATAGTCAGATTGTCATCATCCGGGTCTTCACCGGTGATTGTGAATTCGATAAGCTCGTCCTCGTTGCCCTCAACTACATCGGGAACATCAACCCAGATCGGTTCGCGGTTGACATCTATGATGTTAATAGTCAGTTCGACTTCGATGCTCAATTCGTGGTCTGCAACTGTAAATATAGGATTGTATTCACCGGCGTTCTCAAAACCGGTTTGCCATCTGAGTTGACCGGTGCCGTCACCGTTATCGGTGAACTCAACATCCTCGGGCAGACCTTCGAGGTCGGTCAGTTCAATAGTTATATCATCATCATTTGGATCGCTTGCTTCAACGTCAATTACTAACTCCTGATTTTCACTGCAGCGTATCGGTTCATCCGGATCGGGCGCTTCCCAGATCGGTGCAAGGTTGACGTCTCCAATAGCAATGGTCAGTTCAAACTCTGCGCTAAGTTCACCATCTGAAACGGTAAATACAGGGGTATAACTTCCTTCGTCGTCGAAATCGGTCTCCCAACTAAAATTACCGGTTCCGTTGCCGCTGTCAGTGAACTCAGCGTCTTCAGGCAGCCCGCCGCGATCCGTCATTTCAATAGTTACGTCATCGCCATCCGGATCGTGTACTCGCACATCAAATGCGATCTCTTCATCCTCATTACCCAGAATAGGTTGATCCGGATCAGGTTCATCCCACACCGGCGTACGGTTGACGTCTATTACTGAGATAGGAAGATTCAAAACAGCTACCAAATCGCCATCGGATAGAGTAAGGACAGCGTTGTATTCACCAGCTTCCTCAAATCCTGGCGTCCAGGAGATCGCACCGACTCCATCACCTTCGTCATTAAAATTAAACGCTTCCGGCAGGTCTTCTGAATGATATTCGATAGTCAGATCATCCCCATCCGGGTCAACACCTGTAACCTCGAACTCTAACAGTTCGTCCTCTTCAACTGCTATTTCATCAGGTATTTCCTCCCAGTATGGTGCACGATTGACGTTATTAACAACGACTGTAACATCCGTTACAACTTCAAGACTACCATCAGATAACCTGAATGAAGCAGTATACTCACCGGCGTCTTCATAAGTGGTCTCCCAAGAAAAAGTACTGACACCGTTTTCGTCATAAGTAAATTCAACAGCTTCAGGCAAATCATCGGAACGGTAGATAATCGTCAGATCGTCACCATCGGGATCGCTGCCTCTGACTGCAAACTCTATTATTTCTGTCTCATCATCTTCAACCCTTTCAGGAACGTCCGTCCAAACTGGCACACGATTGGTGTTATCAACTGAGATTGCAATGTCAATAGAAACATCGTATTCATCATCTGACAGCGTGAGCGTTGCAATGTAATCACCTGCCTCCTCATAAGTCGGCGTCCATACAAACGTACCGCTGCCGTCGCTGTTGTCTGTAAATTCAACATCACCTACTGGAAGTCGGCGCTCCCCAGCGCTTTCCCAGGCGATTGTCAGGTCATCAGCATCGGGATCGTGCCCTTGAACGCAAATTGTTAATTCCTCGTTTTCAGCCCCCTGGATAACATCATCAGGGTCGGGCTCATCCCAAAGCGGCGGGAGGTTGACGTGATTTACAGTAATGTTGATCGTAAGCTCATCTGATTCTTCTTCCGCATCAGTTACGATAAATAATGGTGTATAAGGCTCTTCCCTACCCGCTTCATAGTCCGGCGTCCAGACGAATTCAGCCGTTCCATCCTCGTTGCCGTTCAAAGCCCATCCATCCGGCAGACCGTTTTCATCAGAAACGCCCCAGGATAGTTCATTACCTTCATTATCAATATCATCTGCCCTTAGAATTACCTGAAGTTCCTCGTTTTCATCCACTGATAAAGATATGCTTGCCTCCAGAGGTTCTCCATCGCCGTCAACGATTACAGGCAGGTCGTTAACTGAAATAACGTTGACGATAAACGTCTCCGTTTCAGTGGGATTGTGTTCCTCCTCCCTACCGTCATCCGCTGTAACTGTGACTTCCAGGTTCTCACCATAAAAATCATCAGCAGGTTCAAGAGTCAGGACGTTCTCTTCGGTTATGTTCAGATTCAGTTGATCCGATCCTTCAACAGAGAAAGTAAGATCATCAAGGTTTGGATCATTGAATACTTCATTAAGGTCAGCGACTTCATAAAGATCGCAGTCTTCGTTAACCTCAACGTCCTCAATCGGATCAACCACTACCGGTGTGGAATTGGTTCCGACTCCATTAAGATCAACGATTACAATCTCATTATGAGGATCGTTTGAACCTATCCGCATTTCAGCTTCGTAAGTCCGGACTTCGGTTGGTTCAAAGTGGATTGTTACCTCCATTGATTCGTCAGGATCAATCACTATGTCTTCAAACTCATCTGTTTCCGCAGAAAGGTTCACTCGTGTAAGCCCATTGTTTTCAAAGGTGCGAGGTCCACTCAGATATTCAACTTCAGCTACAATCTCTCGACCGGAAACGACGTCCCAGTAACGTAAGATAAATGCTTCATCATCCCGGAAACCCTCTATTTCATCTGTATCAGGATTGTCCTTCCATGCTGGTATTCCAATCTGCTCGCCAGCTTCCTCGACTTCTCGAACGCCTGCGCATAGACCGTCAGGAGTAAATACAGCTATTTCACTGCCTTCCTCAAGATTCTCTCCATTCAGCAATGCACGTGAAATCAAAATAGAATGACTCATGCCCAACTGGCGTTGTTCCCAGCCTGATTCGAAACTACCGAGGTCTAAATCCGAGCTAAATTCATTTTCATTGAAGTCGACACGACTAACAGTCAACGGTTCAGCGCCATCATTGGAAATGGCTATTGTTTCTGATTCAATATCGACAACGGCGGCTACTTCGTCAAAATCAAGCTCATCTGGTTCAACAACAATCAATGGCAATCCAGTAAGAGTAATACTTACCTCGAACTCAATGGTTGCTTCCGCATCATAGGCAGTGAAGCACAAGTTGTATTCACCATCATCCTCAAAAGCGGTTTGCCATGAGAATGTTCCTGTGTTATCGCCGTGATTCTCAAACTCAGCGCCGCGTTCACCAGTTCCGCCGTCATCAGCCATACTTAGAGTCAGATCATCACCATCAGGATCATCGGCTGTGAATGTAAGTTCAATCAGGTCTTCTACTGTACCGGATACATCATCCGGCACGTCAACCCATTCAGGGGGATGATTAACGTTTAATATGGTGATTTCTACATCGAAGTCAGCGGATAGTTCTCCATCTGACAAGTTAAAAAATGCCACGTAATCCCCAGCATCATCAAACGTCGGTTCCCAGGAGAAGCTTGCGCTGCCGTCACCGTTGTCCGTAAACTCAACGGACTCGGGAAGATTATCCGACATGTATTCTATCGTCAGATCGTCTCCATCGGGATCGTCGCCGTTTACTGTAAATTCAAGCAGATCACCTTCATCTACTTCATAAGATTCTGTAATGTCGCCCCACACAGGCGTGCGATTTACGTCCCCAACCGTAATCGTAATTTCTATTTCAGCTTCCAGATCATCATCGGTAACGATGAATACAGGATGATATTCACCAGCGTCACCGAAGCCAGTCTGCCAGAAGAAGTTCGCTGTCCAGTCACCGTTATCTGTGAATTCAGCATCTTCGGGCAGGTCATCGCGGTTCCATGTAAAGGACAGATCATCATCGTCTGGATCAAAGGCAACAAGTTCAAATTCAATCAAACCGCCTTCATCCACAACAAACTCGTTTT
>JAVCDD010000359.1 GCA_030765125.1 Candidatus Hatepunaea meridiana | reverse complement strand
GTTGGGTTATTTTGATGAATTGGGGCTTGAAATTAGATGAGAACGTAAACCGGACAGATAGCAAAACGGGATAAGATCACGCTTTATATGAGTGACAAGGATATACAGGATGAACAGGATTGTGCATTCCCACGCTGGAGCGTGGGAATGAGTTGAAGTTGGGGGAATTCACAGCAGATTAAGCGGATTAAGCAGATTAAGAGGAAATTCACAGCAGATTTAGCAGATTAAGCAGATGAGGTGAATGAGCGGAGGGGGGATGGTTGGTTGCGTTGGGTTATTTCGATGAATCGGGACTTGAAACCGGATGGGAACGTAACCAGGACAGTGATTCATATACAATTGTATTTTAAATATTGAGTATATTGCAGTAAATTCCTTCTGAAACAGGATTTGAAGTATTGTTTGTTAAATTATAATTGATATTTGTAGGACAAACCACCTGCGATGGCTTGGAAATCCAGTAATGCAACGATCAGATCAAACCGCTTGAAAAGGCAGTAACCTGCGCCGATATTAACTTTTTCCGTATCATAATCAATCATAACATTAAGATTTGAATTTATAATAAGTGATATTCCTCCAAATACTCCCATTAGGTTTCGATTATTTATGTAAATCACATCATCGCCATAACCAAAAGTAATAGCTTTTTTACCATATCCAAGATGAATTCCAAGATTGTTTTGGTAAAATAAGTTGAGGTTTATTGACAATGAAATGTATGAATCAGTTCATTTCCTTTTCGTAACAGTGTATATAAATCGGTCGCTACACATGATCGAACGGATGCACGGGTAACGTTAACTCTCGAACTATGCCTTTAGGTTGTGGCAACGGTAATATATTGCGAAATAAATGGATGTTCTCATTCCATATTTAAACTAATATAAACCTTAATCTGAGGTCCTGAAAGAGAGACATCCTCATCATAAGCATTTCTAAAAGTGTTTACAACCTGTTGTGTATACTTACCAAAGATATAGCAGTATTCTATTCCTGCATTGAGATCTTTTGAAATTGGACGCTTTGCTCCCACAATAACCTTCCATAAATAATTTCTACCCTTATGAGATCCCCAAACGGGATAGTCTGCGAGAGGTGAAGGGTATTCCAAGACCTCTATAAGGCATATTCCTCCTCCTATGCCTGCGTAAGGTTCAATATTGTTAATGCTTAACATGGGAAAGGGGACTAACGCATCAATGCTCAAAGGAATAAGTGTCATTTGGACTTGGTAGTTATTTTTATGATATGGACGGATAATATTGCCAGAATCCACATTTTTATTCCAAATTCCTGCTTGAAACCTCCCAGTTAAGTACTTGGAAAAATTAATATCGAGAAATATCAGGAATACTGTTGAACCATTGAATTCCGAACTCCATTTTTCCAAAGATGATTTCTCGTTCCAGTAATCCAGCGATGGTTTGTAATAACCGATTTCTATGCCAACATCTGCTATGGGTTTAAATCGGTCTTGGCTTTGGAGTGATTTCTGACAAAGAATGAAGGACAAAAAAACTAAAATGCCGAAAGAAAAACGAATTTTTTTCATTTTGAAATAATCCTGTTTTAAGTAGTACACTTTCAAAACTGAAGCATTTAATTTACATAGTAGAATAGGAACTTATAAATCATGTTTGAATTTATTAAAAACCGAATATCAAAAATAGAATCTCTTAATCCTAAATATCCAACATCTGCTGCAACTCATTGTTTCAATTGTTTGTCAATGGTTTGAATCAATCAATTCCAATCAAATATCTTCGAAGGAAACTAATTTGTATAGAATGATGACAAGCTTGTCGTAAAGAAAAAAGATTATGAAACAGAAAGTTGGAAAAATAAATAATGTTTTTTGATTTGATCAACTGTATATAGTCGTCTGTATGGATAAATTTCATCAATTAGAACCTCCTTGAGACATCACCCATTCTAAAAACACTATCGTGAAATACCCTATAACAGCACCAGCAACAACTTTAACTACCCACACCAAAATAGCAGTAACAGTAATAGTAATTGGCTCATCTATTTCGGGATTAGGCGCTCCTGTTTTGTTGGGTAAGGGAATGGCAAGGACCATTTTTGGAATAGGAATAATAAATATACTTGGCTCAGTAAAAGATAAACCAGTATATTGTTCAATCATATAAGTTAATGCTAAAGTATCTAATCCTGGAGTTGCATCGGAAAAACTAATCTCATTTTTGAAAGATATTTCAAGATATTTCTGACGTTCGTGTATTTCATACGTCCGTTCTATTTGGGTTTCAGAAATGATCTCATCTTCAATAATGACCTCCTGCATTACGGAATATGTGCTGAAATGATTGACATAGGTGATGGCTTTTAGGCTATCCTCACTAACAATAGCTTTAATATCTGTTTTTTCCCAAGTATTATCAGTGTTAAGCGAGAATAGTTCCAATTCTGACTCAGTGTTAAATGAAAAAGATAAGGGAAATTCGATTGACACGGGCTTTTCAAAGGATAATCCCTCGGGTTCAAAATGCGCTGTTGCTATTGAAAGGTAACCTTCGGGTGGTGTTCCGGGAATCTCTAAACCTTGCAAAGGCATTACCGATATACCTACATCTTCAGATAAAGCCCCTTCCGGTATTTCCAGTTTAATAATATCACCCTCTGCATCGGAAGCCTCTATTGATCCACCTTCCTGACCAATAATTACGGGGGGAGGTAACGGTGTTAATGAAATTTGGTTCACAGGTGTGATTATTTCTGTCGCATCTAAAGATCGAGTTGCTTTTATGTATCCCTCTTTTGATGCAATTAGAGAAAGGTTGCCTTTAGGGGCATCATTAAAAATGAACACTCCATCATTATCTGTTGCTACTATAGAGAATCCAACAACCTCAATTCTGACATCCGGAATTCCGAGATCAGTATGAGAATCAATAACTTTCCCTGTTATAGTTGTGGTTAAATCAGTTGGAGCGGTAGGTCCAACTTTCTTTACATTACAACTCAACAGATTAAACAATAACGCTACACTCAGAATAACAGAGATTAATTGTCTAAAAATATGATATTTTTTTAACTTCATAGTTTACACCTTTTTTTTACTGTTGTTTTTCTTTTTCAATCAAAATAATCAAATTTCAGAACTCTTCTCAATACTAAATGGAACTGAAAAGAATAGCACATCTAAAAAATATTTAACAATAATTTCACACATTTGTTTTGTAATATTCATTGATGATTCTGTTGATTTAGTAAATTATTGAAGAATTACCTTCTCATTTCCTCATTCCCGCTTTCGCGGGAATGAGGAAATGAGATTAAATCAACAGAATCATTGATTACAATTGATAAGAGTAACTTATTCCCCCCGTCAAGCTTTCAAAATTCAAAAATGTGACTAATAGATTGAAACGTTTAAATAAACAATATTTGATTCCACCATTGAATTTCCTGGTATCATAGTCAATCACGAATTCAAGATTTCCCCTGTAATTAAATGACATACCTCCAAACAGACCAATTAGACTGTAAAGACGTCGTTTCCTTTTTTTTAGTAAATCATCGTCTAAATTATTGCCATGTCCAATATTGATGCCCAATGAAAAGTTTCTTGCCATGTGAAGATTCTTAGACAGCGCTGCATAACAAGCTCGAAAGTTCATAGCACCTCCAATAATATCATGAAAGCCAACTAACATACTTGGAATGTATTTCCTTTCTGACAATATCCTTATCCTCAAACATGAGCTTCTATCTCCGAATCCCCATGTGTTGCCGATATGATCAATCTGAATCGCCCGGATACATATTTCAAAAAACGGCAGATAACCCAAATTGAAAAAATATACTTTTTCACCCAGAACAGGTCCTCGTAATATGGCGTATTCAGGTGGTACATACCCCATTCCTGCTGTTAGCACTCCGTCACCGGTTATCTCCCCGCCGGGGGCAAGGATCAGACCGGAATAACCACAGAGGGAGGGAGAGGCTAAAGAAGCCTGTGAAGTGATGGCTAATAATACAATTATTATTAAATATGTAAAATGTTCATTCAAATAAGTTATTCTTTATGTAATCTGGATTTATCATCGGCATGAATTCGTCAATTCTATTTCCAGTATTATAGCGTTTACCACCATCATTGTATTTCCCATTATAGTAATACTCCCATGGAAAGTCTTTGGCAGGTTTGATCGACACATATTTGAATTTATAGTACTTCCTTGGTATCAAAGGTATTCTGAAATTGAATCCTCCCAGACGTCCAAGGTCGGTCTGTTGATGAAAGAAGCCGATTTCAACCTCTCCGAACCTTCGATAAATATCCCACCGCCAACCGTAGTCTCTGTAGAGATATTTTCCGTAGGTCGCTTTCATGGTAAAATCCCAGGGCGCATACCGATATTGCAAAGAAAAGTTGTAGTTCAACAAGTCGATATGGTGATAGTACCAAGTTCTGCGATAATACTCAGCGTACCCCGTATGTCCGATATTTCCTCCAAGGGCAAGCTTACCGTTGAACATGTACTTCATGATATCCAAGTCATATCCGAAACGATTGCGCGAAAAATACCCCATTGTGACCGATGTAAAAATATTGATAGGTAATCTTAAGGTCTGGTTTAAGGTCAGAAGTCCCGGTCGCGGAAAATCTTCCTGTTTCCGGAAGTCATTTTGAATTGGTATAATCCATTGACAATTAAGGATTAATCCTTTTACTAATTGGACTTGAGCCAGCGGTGCAAGATTCGTCTGAGTATAGTCCTCTCCAAAATCAACAAATACAATTTTAAACTGTGGGTGAATAGCTATATCAATTTTGTCTTTTGAAGGATTTGCTTTCGGAATATTTTTTACTCTTGACCAATAAGGTTCGACATCCAGACTGACTTTGGTCGCTTGTTTATATGATTCACGGGAAATTTCACCTTGACTGATGGAGTTAAACTTGCCTGCCGGTATGAGTATGGCTGCGAGCGGAATCATTCGTTTTTGAGGAATCAGAATCAGGGAGGTTTTGGATGACAGAACAGGTGCGATAAGCCGGATGATTTCCTGCAGAGCACGGATGTCCCAGCGGTAGATCCGGTTCTCATAAGTAACGATAGCCTCGTCCCTGTCAAGGACAACGGCAACGTTCTCGAATCCTTCGCTGCAGAGTAGAGATACTATCTTGTCAGCAGGTTTGTTGTCACTAAAACAATAGGAAGTCTTACAGGAGGAAAATAATGACAAAACAAATATTATTCGCATTATTAACATATGAGTTTAACTACTTATGATAATACTAACATTTCCAACTTCAATCTGTTACTATTGAAACTGGCTGAAGTGCGAAATGTATGTTATTTTCTTACAGTCGTCAACTTAATTTAAATATACTCAATAAATGAATAAATTCCTAATATTTTCTGGTTTTTCTGGTTTTTGAGCTAACTTGTGTCTATACCTGCAATTCCAATATTGCAATTTTTTGAGGATATGTCGAATTTGATTGTTTGATTGTTTGATTGTTGAACCACAGATTACGCAGATTGTACAGGATTTTTTTGACAGGATAACAGGATTTACAGGATTGTCTATAATAGTATTTCCTGGAAGTAATGACTTGTTAACATCGTCGCGAGGAACGCAGTGGCGAAGTGATCTGTTTGAATAATAGTGACGAAAGAGATTGCTTCGCTTCGCTCGCAACGACGTGGCTTTGTCTTCGTAATGACAGGCGTAAATCAGAGTCTGCCAACCTTGTTTAGCACCCGCAGTCTAACTGATATTCAAACAGATCGCTTCGTCACTGCGTTCCTCGCGACGACGTGGCTTTGTCTTCGTAATGACAGGTGTAAATCAGAGTCTGCCGACCTTGTTTAGCACCAGCAGCCTAACTGATAT
>JAVCDD010000011.1 GCA_030765125.1 Candidatus Hatepunaea meridiana | reverse complement strand
TTTTGTCATTCCCGCGAAGGCGGGAATCCAGATAACTTATTGTTTCTCCTGGATTCCCGCCTTCGCGGGAATGACAAAAAAGGGTTAATATCCAGAAAAACGGAGGTTTTCGGTCAGACACTAAGTAACAGGTAGTGTGTTGTTACTTGTTATTTTAATCAATACACCTAACCCGTATAAACCGGAAGCTTTCTAAATTATGGGTTTTGAATGTTGAATTTTGAATGGTTGTCATTTCATTATAATTCAAAACTTAACACTTCGTCCGAAGCGTTGCCGTCAGGGAAAATAGTGATAAATTTCCTTCCGATGCAAGATGCGGATAAAAGTTACGACGTTTTTCTCTATTGAAACACCAATACGAAAATCACCCATACGGATACGATAATAACTACCCGAACCGGTTATTTTCTTTAAATGAAGTATCTGGTTTGGATCGGTCGCTTTTTTAATGGTAAGGATAAACTCTTCAACTCTCAACAGTATCTTACGATTCTTGATTTTCGTAATATCCCTGTCAAACGATTTTCTAAACTGCACTCGCACTCGATCTCGCTAACTCACTAATCCGAACTCGCAAATTACTCATAAACTCATCCTCATCAATGAGTTCATCATCGCTTTCCTGGATGGCTTTTAACATCCCAATATCCTCCAACGCTTCAATAAAGGCTTCCTGGAATAGATGTTTACGATCCTCCATAACCTCGATCAGCGCCTCCTTGAAAATATCCTTTATGATTTGCTTGTTAAGATTCATTTCTAACCCTCAATGATTACTAAAGTAAGATAACGGTAGGTAAAATCCACCGAATCAAATTGCAAACCCATTAGCGACCCTGAAGAGGTTGAATAATATACGGCTTCGTAATTCTTGTTTATTCAACCCCTTCAGGGTTGGTTAGCGTAACGACATCTAAACCACCGGTTTTCGCCGGTGGCTATTCATATTTTACTCCTTCGGGGTATTTTTAGGGACATTCTACCTATAATGTCCCTTCAGTATAATTATTCACCAACCCCGCACACCCCCGGCGCCATCATCACAAACGGACGTTTCTTCATCTCAACCATCATCCGAATATAATCAATATCCGCATTGCCGGTTGGGACTTCGGGCTGATAGAGTTTGATGCCGAGCAGTTTCGGTTGGAACATTGACGGATTGAAACTTCCTTTTCGTGGCATTTCGACTATATCAATTTTTTGGTCAGGTCTGATTCCCGCTGCATCACGCGCCATCTGGATTGCCATTTCCATTCCACCGATCTCATCAATTAACTTCTCCTTTTTACCGTCTGTGCCCGTCCAAATGCGTCCCTGAGCGACCTCGTGAACCTCTTCCTTGGTCATATCGCGTCCTTCAGCGACCTTGCCCAGGAAATCCTGGTAATAACCTTTGATGACTCTTTCTACCGATGCGAGTTCTTCTTCAGTTAAATTTCTATCCGGAAGGGAGCCAACAAACGGAACCCTTACGCCTCGTCCCATGTCGGCGTGCTTGCCGGCTTGAACGTGGTCGAAGCTAAGTCCGTATTTTTCATTGAAACCGTCGTTGTATAAGAAGCCGCCGATAACGCCAATTGATCCTGTAATCGTCCAGGGTGAAGCGAGTATCTTATCTCCATACATCGAAATCCAATAACCACCGGAACCTGCAACCTGCCCCTGAGTCACGATGACAGGTTTTTTCTCAGCGGTTTTCTTCAGTTCGAGAGCTACTATATCTGAAGGCAGGATATCTCCGCCTGGTGAGTCGGCACGAAATACCACAGCCTTGATATGCTTATTTTCACGTGCCCGTTTGATAACAGGACCCAAACGCCTGGCGTTAAGCCCATAATTCATCGCACAGACACCAAGTCCATAGATAATTGCTACACGCGGCTTGATACCCCACTCGTCAAATTGAGGAAGCATCGCATTATGCGCCATCCGTCCTATACGCTTCCTGCCTTTACCGTCATTAATAGATTTGATCCAGTCATCCATTTCATCCCAGCGACCTGTTGTATCGACCAGATTGTACTTCAGAAGCGAGTCTGCATTCAGGAAGCTGACGTCATTTACGATATGATCGAAGTCCTTGTGTGAAATCTCTCGACTGTCACAGATGTCAGAACGGTAAATATCATAGAAACCATCTGCCAATGCTTTCAATTGCTCGCGGTCGCCCTCAGACATATCCGTACGCGAAATTGATTCAAAGGCGGATTTATACTTGAAATACCTGAATTCCTCGACTCCGATACCCAGCGTGTCAAGCAAATTCCGATAGTAAGTCTTGCCGAAGTCGAATCCGAGTATGTCAACCGAACACTCCGGATCAACCATAATATTGTCAGCTACTGAAGCAAGATAATATTCCATCATCCCGCCTCTTTCGAGGAAGACAACGATCTTCTTGCCTTCAGCTTTCAATTCATTCATCTTCTCACGCACCTCCCAGATCAGCTCGGGAGAGGCATACATATCCTCTGTTATCTTAATCACCAAGCCACCGATGCGCGGATCGTCTTTAGCGTTATTAAGTGTTTTGAGCAGTTCAGTTAGTGTGTGCCCTTTTTTATCAAAGTACTTGTAACGCTGATATTTAATAGCATTGTCAAACTTAAGGTTGAGGTAGAATTTATCCTTCATTACCTTTTCAGTTATCATGTCCGGTTTGGGGAAGCCGACTCTTACGCCATAAGTACTATAGGTCTGTTCGTTGTCCTTGTCAAAGTGCGGTAAGAAGGAAGCTGCAACGCTGCCTACTGAGAAGGTCAAACCAGCGGTATAGCTACCACCCTGGAATAACTTCCCGACTACCGATATACCCGGCAGAGGTTCAACTGAAAGCCCTGCCGCCCATTTGACATCCTTGAAACGTTCATTGTTCGTCATTGCAGCATCACCGAACAGTGTAAGCATTGGTGTTCCCAGTGGTCGGATGCCAACATCCAAAATACCGCGTAAGTCTTTATTATTCAGCGCATATTGACTTACAAAGCCGATTGAACCATATCTGCAGGGACGGTTTAATGATCCAAAGGATAGAACATCATCACGTTCCATTCCCGGTCTCTGTGTACCGCGTGACCAGTTGTAAGCAAGTCCAAAGCTTGTGGCGTCATCACCACCGCCAAACGCTATCTGGTAGTCATACAATGAGTGACGGACAATTTCAGTTCCGACTAATTCACCGTAATCCCAGTGCTGGACGCTAAAACCCGATCCTGGGGAACCCGTAATAAAAGTCCAGTTTTTCGGACTCAGACTGTCATCTTCCAGGTCGTTCCAGAAGAATTGCATCTCCGGTCCTTTCAATATTCCCCAAACGGCTGGATTAAAAAAACCACCGGAAGCATTACCAGATGAACCAGGTGTACCGGCAAGAAAATCGGACTGCGGGTAATACTTGGGGATATAGAACGGTTCTTCGGCTGATAGTAAACTTGCAAAAGTAACAATCGCAAATACTACTATGAGTAATTTTTTCACGTTAAACTCCTGGATTTTAAAATAAATTTGTAAAATATCTTGAAATGATATATATTTACGTAATATATATTAGTAAGTTGCTATCAGTCAAGGAAAATGTTCATGAAATATCAATAATAGCATACTGCTATTTAGAATTGCGGAGTGAGAGTAAATCTAACCCGCTGTCAGGTCACCGCACTTGACAGCAATGCTCACAGGCAACTCAACTAAAAATGAAAAAACGGTATCTCCTGGTGATTACTTTGGAGTGCGCAAGCCATGCTTGCGCTTTGTGTAGTAATTATGTGCAGTGTAAAAAGCGCAAGCATGGCTTGCGCACTCCAAAGTAATGAATACGTGAGAGATAATTCTATTTTACAAGGGAATAAAATGAATCATATTCGAGTTTTGATTGTAGACGACGAACCTGATTTCAGAGAACTGTTAAAGGACGGTTTATCTGCTTTTGGGCACAGCATAGAAACTGCTCCGGATGGAGAAACCGCATTGGAATTGCTCAAAACCTTTATGCCCCACATCGTTCTTCTGGATGTAATGCTCAAAGAGCAAAGCGGGATTAAAGTACTGGAGAGTATTCGCGAAATTGACAAACAAGTTAAAATTATGATGATAAGTGGTATGCTCGATTTAGGAGTAGCTAAAGAAGCAATTTTACTGGGAGCGGTTGATTATATCACCAAGCCGGTTGATTTCAAGCAGATTGATGAATTGATCAAGAATCTGGTTGAGAGTACGTTAGGGTAAAATGTAACCGGGGTAAGGCAGACGTCCATACCTGTAACCGTTGTATCACCAGCAGGTGATAGGCAGGGACTCCTCTGCCCCACCCATTCTTTTTTTTACCAACCGTCGCTGCTGTTCGCTGTCAGAGACGGCGCCCTGACAGTGGGTTAGTCATATACTACGGATACGTTACTATCAAGTCATCATATAACACCGATTGAGAAACGGCAAGACCGTATACTCCCACACCTATATTCGTTGCCTGACTCAAAACCTCTTCTGTATTACCTCGCCATAATTCAATATCACCAATTAATGCCGTTGCTACACCGTCTTTTTCATAATAAGCTAACCCATAATAAGTATCGGACAGAAAATCATCCCAGCCCTCTGCCAGATACTGCAATCTTCCGTTAATACAACGTAACACTTGCCAGGATTGCTGGTAGAAATTAACTCCAATTATCAGGTAATTCTGCGTATCAACAAATTTCGGCATGAAAGCAACCCGTCCGAATTGGTAATTAGGCGCTTTTATCTTGACTCGAAACGTTCCTTCTCCAAAGTTACGGTCTTTTAAGCGGAAGCCATAAGTCGCATAGTTGCTACGCCCGACTACTTCCATTGCCAATGCTGTTTCATTCCAACTGATAGAAAATGTTCCTAATTGCTCGCCTAAGCCGGCAAGTAATCCAATATATTCCCACTGATCCGTGACCTCGTCAATAGAGAAATCGCTGAAGAATAGGCTGACAGTATCCGGTTTGACATCAACCTCAATGCTGTCGGAAGTTGACAATCTGCCATCGGAAACTATTACTTTAATAGAATAAATTCCTTCACTAACAGGTGCAACCCAGCGTGCCCGGTTATTACTATTATCTAATAGATACCCAGCGCTAACGTTCCAGGTGAAGCGGAGTGAATCAAGCGGATCCTCAGGATCGGAGGCTCGACAGTAGACCATTGCCGTATCAGAACCAGTAATAGATTCCGGTTCAACGTACATCTCTTCGATTACCGGTGGCTGATTAATCCCGGATCCACCTCCGGATTGAACATAGATAATTGCACTGGCGGTTGTACTGTCCCAGGCATCAGCAACGGTAACGTCGATTTCAAAGGTTCCCGCGGTGGAACCGGATTGCCATTGAACCTGTTGACCGGTTGTATCCAACAAGCTGCCTCCCGATGACCACCAATCGTACGTCAAAATATCACCATTGGCATCCTCTGCCTGACAAACTATTATTACTCTTGCATCGAATGTTACAGTATCATTCGGCATTATTTCCAGACTGATTATTTCTGGTGGTGAATTTGTATTGTAGGGCGAAACGCTTTCTGTACCACAAGAAGTAAAGAGAATGATAGCGAAAGGGCAGAGTGCAATAAATGCTAATCTGTAAAAAATTAAGTTGCTAATTGGCTTCAAGATTCTTTTTAATAGATTTAATTTCATTTAGTACTATTTGGTTAAGCCCGCTGGCAGACGCCCTCGTCTGCCAGCGGGTGGTCACACTTTTTACACAAGGATCATGGGGGCGTATGCTACTGAGGGTTTTTTTCTATGAGCAGATCGTCGAAAAGGGCAGGCATTGAATCCATCATTCCGTATACCGCCACTCCGACAGTTGCCGGCTGTTCAAATGTTACCGATTTCTCTCCAGCATAAACTTGAGTTCCATCAATTGTAACCCAGATCAAATCATCCTCGTTTCGATAGACTATATCATACCAAGTGCCCGGTCTGAAATCACCCCAATCCTGCGCCAGATATTCGATTGTACCGTTCTCGCAACGGAGCACCTGCCATAATTGCTGGTATAGATCAATCCCAATCAGGAAGTAATTATTTGCATTGATCATCTTGGGAACAAAGCAGATACGACCTAAGGATGTGTTACCGCCATAAACCTTCATACTGAAAGTACCCTCAGAGAAGTAAAGGTCTTTCATTCGAAAACCGAACGTGCAGTAATTACTCCTGCCAACAACCTTCATAGCTTTATTTTGAGCGTCCCATTCTATCGAATAAACACCTCCCATACTTCCCAACTCTGCCAGCATTCCCATATATTCCCATTTGTTTGCCACGTCGTCGTTCGTATAGTCGCTGAAGTATAAACGATTTGAATCAGGCATAACCTCGATATTGACACCACCGACAGTTGACAGCCTGCCGTCAGATACCACCACGTTGATCGTGTAGTTACCTTCCCTGCCCGGCGCTTCCCAGAGTGCTTCGGCTTCAAAGTTGGTGATCATTTCCCCACCTGTTACACGCCAATCATAGCGTAGTGAATCGATGGGATCATCAGGATCAATGGCTTGACAGGAAAGCGTAACTGTGTCCAATATTGAAATGAATCCCGGATATACATTTATCAATTGAATAATAGGCGGTTGGTTTTCGCCGTTTCCACCACCGTTACCTCCGCCGTTACCTCCTGTTAACGCAGCAACAACTGTATCGGCGGCAGAAACCGAATGCCATCCATCGGATACGTTTACGCCTATTACAAAGGTTCCCGTCGTCGAATCTGGCCACCACCTGACGCTGGATCCGGTTGGTTCACCTATATATTTGCCACCCTGACTCCACCAGGCATAGGTCAACCAGTCACCATTTGCATCTTCAGCCGAGCAAGATACCGTAAGAGTATCATTGAGTTTGATAGTATCACCACCGGTTCTCTCGAAGTTGGTGATACGCGGTGGTGTATTTGACTCATAAGGTGAAACACTATCCGTTTTACAAGAAACAATCATAACGACGATTAAAATCCCGCAGAATAGAGGTATCCAGCTATTCTTGCAGGAGCTAATAGTATTGTTTATAAAGTTCTTCATATTGTTAATAAAAGATTGGAATATTGCTGAGTTTGTTCTCAACCCCGATTGCTAATTTTCTTGATTTCCTTTAAAAATAGCATTATATCTCATGTATTCATTACTTTGGAGTGCGCAAGCCTTGCTTGCGCCGTTTACATTGCACATAATCACTACACAAGGCACAAGCATGGCTTGCACACTCCAAAGTAATCACCCGGAGACACCGTTTTTTTCATGCTTAGTTGAGTCGCCCGCCTCATACAAGCTGTGGTGTAAATTTCCTACCTATTCCTTCACCAACTTTTCCCGATCCAACATTTCTTGAGTAATAAGATCGATAAATACCGCATGATTGTCTCGTGGTCCGATTTTGGAGATAACGAATGAACAAACGCCGGTTCTGCGGTTCCAGTTGAGCTTGGTCGCACTAAATCCCATCCTTTGAGTGGTTAATTCAACGTCTAAAAACCGTCCGGGTGGCAAGTATACATCATAGATTACATTGGTTAAATCAACCTTTCCTTCATTAGAAAGTTCCAATCTGTACCTCGTACTTGTGATCTCGAGATTTGACACACGCAAACCATGCCAACCGGTATAGCGCTCAACGACTTTTTGTGTTGAAGTACGCCATACACCCATTGAATCCATATACGCCGCCATACGTGACGGTAAATCTATCGCATTATTTGAGACTAAGACAGCAGGATCAAATATTCCAAAATATAGCCCCCCAGCTTTGCGAATACGACTCAGATCACCTGTCATTGCATTTAACAACTGTCCTCTGCCTTTGACCCCTTTTAGCTTGTTCCATTCCCAAACGCTAAGTTGTGATTTAGGACAGGTTGCCATACGCGTTCTACCTGTAAGGAGCCACCAGAATCCTTGTTTAACCAAAGTGACCTTTGGACCATAATCTCGAGGATCCGGCTCGGAAAATACTAAGCTGAAATCTGAACGAGCAGCAGCTTTTAGCGTCTCCTTACTGGGTTTCCAATCTACTGGGAAAAATCCAATCGGCTCCTTATTAGTTAATGACGCTAAACGTTTTGAATTGTCTTTCATCCACTTTAGTTGATCCTTCATTTCAGGATAGAGTACGGAATCCAATAAATTCGCTGTTAGGATTAGATCACCTCGAGATATATCCTTGAGGGAAACACTCCCTGGTGAGAACTTATCGTCTATAATAAGATCAAGAGTAACATCTCTATCTATTGCTCTACCCACCACGGCTTGTACAGGATTACCGGAGCCTCGAGCCTCTAACAGGAGACTACCACCCGCTCGATATCCACCGGGCCAAACCCGTGCATTGACAACCGGATCGCCATGTAACCATCCTAAGGCGTTAACTATCAGTTTCGTTAAAATCTCATTGTTGTCTTTATGTTCCTGAACCGACGCAGGTGAAAAGCCGAACCAGACGAATTTTCCCTCAACGTATTTACCGTGAGCGATTATGCAATCGGAACTTGATGCGTAATTGGTGTAATCATTCCAGTAAGGGGAAAACCAGAAAGCATCACTGGTTGCTCGCGGTTCTACCAGATTCAATGTGATATAGCCATTGTACGTGTAAAACTCAAGATGTTTGCCTGGGGCAACCATAGCCGTAATGGGACTCCTGCCCCTTAGAATAAAACTTGTTCCTCCTGACACGTCTTCCACCGAGTGTGAAGTAAGTCCTCCGGTTATCTGGGAAAGGAACTGATGCCCCAGCCATTTGCCATTCTCATCACGGCATCCCATAAGCCAGGTACAGAACAGCGCTCCACCATCTGCAACGAAATCCTTGATAGCTTGTCGTTCAGCTTTAGACAATAATAATGCTCCAGGTACGATAAGGATATTATAATCAGGTGGTATGTTAGTTAAGTCAGGCTCTTCAATATTTTTAAAACTTATTCTACTATCCAACAGGATATCCGCCCAATATTCAGTTAATCCGACCTCCTTCTGGGATACATTTGATATCAGATCCCATGATTCTAATTTCTCCCCTTTATATTGCATACCTGCAGCATACCAGAGTGTGTCAGCTAATTTCCAGGGATCGTTTCGTTCTCTCCATGGCCAAATAGTGTCCTCCGGATCACCGCGCAGATACTCCTCTGTTCGTACTGGATTCAATACAAGAACCCTCGCCTTTCCAAATACTACTGATTGTATTGACTGAGTGTCAAATAAATCAAATCGTCCTAACACAAATTTCATTACGTGAGAATACCCCCACCAACTGACCCAAATAAGAAAAGCTCCGGAGGCTATCAGTTTAAAAGTAAAAGAAGTAACCGCGACGATAGGGTTCAGTTTTTTCTTTTTCTTATCTTGATCTTGATCGAATACTCCACTCAAGGCTAATCTACCTCTTGATTGTTCTTATGATTGGATTGTTCACTCGAATGCTGCTCGTCCGGTGTTGGCGCTTTCGCTGTTGCTCTTAGAACAAAGAACTGACGCGAAGACGATGTTTCCTTTAAATCAACTGCATCAAGACCACAGTGTGCCATTAGCGATTCGACATCTTGCGGTTTTTTACCTTCCTCAAAAATTAAAGCCTCTGTTGTGTCAGGCGTTAACACCTGACACAACGTTTCTTTTTGTTCCGGTTCTAAAACATCTATTCCGGATAAGGACGCTACTTCAAGATCGTCACCTGCGTCCGGTTCTTTTTTTTGCTCTATTTTAGAGACAACTTCTTCGTTATATTGAACCGTTTGATCGCTTTTTTCTTTAGGTCGAGTTGGACGTAAAAACAGGGACGTACGTTTGAATAAAAGACTATTTTCATCAAATTCAACAACTCGATCAGTATCGGAAATTTCAGGGAGTTTATCTATTGTGTTCGCTTGAAGCAATGGTGCGGTATCAGGTAGTTTAGCCTCGGGAATCGGCAATGTTTCTTTGGGAGTAATATCTTCTGTTATTTCGTCAGAACTTGTATCTTGCAGGCTTGAAGGTGATTTTTCGTTATCATTTACAATTGGTTCTTGCTGTAATGCTTGTGTTTGAGTTTCCAATGATGGAATCGATTTTGATACCTCAACGACTGTAACGGGTTGAATTTCCTTTAATTCTTGACGTTCGACAGTCTCGGCAGGATCGACATCATCATCCAAAGAAGCGCGTGCATACATATTCTTTTCTTTTCCATAAACAAGCCAGTAAATTGACCAGCCGACAAAACCTAATGCACCTGCTATCAATACAACAATAATAATAGTAATTATCTTGACCTTCGAAAAACCAACCCCGAAACGTTCATTTGAAGCAAGCACCGCCCAGAACGCTTCACCAGGTTCAATTTCAGGTAGTATCATTAGAAAAACGTCGTCTTTTACATTATAAGTGCAACTTTTAGATACAGAAGATGGGGCGATATTTTGAGCGAAAACACCAATAGGAGGTTGAAAGCGTAGAATGACGTCTTTCACCAATCTGTTGGAATTATTTTTTATAGTAACTCGAACAGCTTCATCTGTCGAATCAGAAGTTATCGATAACATCTCACGCTGCCGCACCCATTGGCTTATCTCGCCTGCCGTAGCAACCCAAACGTCTTTCTTCTTGTTTATGTGTTTTAAAGTGGGCTCTATTACTTCCAGTAGACCAGGTTTCGATAATAATTGACTATGATAATTAAGCTTGTAAAGTCCGCCTATATCATAGATACGTTCAAAATCAAGTATCATCAATTCACTCATAACAACTGGATCTTTAATGGCATATCTTACAAACAGATCATAATCATCTAATTCATTTTTTGCGAAGAAAACAATTCCGCCCATTTCCGGATGTTGAGGATCGTTCGGTTCGTAACGCGGGTATGCACGATCTAAGTTCCAGTCTGCAAGAATATAAGTGAAGCCCAGTTGTTTTAAGGCTCGAATAGTGTTGTTATCAAAACTAAGTTGTGGTGGTTTGAATCCCTTAGGCGAAGGCGCAAACTGAGAAATTATATAACTCGCATTGTTCAGTCTATTAACTTGTGTTGCAAGTGGCTGTTTCTGGAAAATTACATTATTGTCACCCTGGATTGACACTTCACCACCGGATTTCAACATTGTTTTGATAGCGTTCGAATCTGATGTGATTGAATTTGCTATAAGATTATAATTTGTTTTTATTTTTTTCTTCTTAAATAGTTTTGCAGCGTCAATCACCTCCGAAATTGGCTTATTAATATCACCGATCACCAAAGCGCCAGCATGCTTCCCTTTGGGCCATGCATCAATGGAAAAAACACCTCCACCGCCAAGCCAGCGAAACAGTTGGTGGAAAAAGGACGTGTATTCCTTGCGATTTGTTGAATCTTGATGCAGACCATCGAGCTTGGTACCGAACCAGGCTATTCTGCCTCCACTCAGCAGTTGTCGAATGGCGAAACCTGTGCGACGATCAATATTTACTGGGTTTTGGTCATGGTATCCGTCTTCAGCCCAATATCCGGCGGTTTTTGTTTTGAAGTATTCAGGAATATCCTTATCACTGTAATCGATTTCAGGCAGATAGAGCGGTTTGGTATAAGGCGTAAGACGTAAATAATAGCCGGGTGGCGTAGCATCAGTTCCCGGAAGCCCGAAACGAAGTTGTAAAGCCATACGTTTTCCTGTCTGGTAATCGGTCTGTTCCGGAACCGCTCCAAATAATGTTTCAAGAAAATCATAACCTCGCCATTTACCATCTATAAATCTGCATCCCATACCCCATGTCGCTAATATTCCGCCGCCATTTTCCAGATAATTAACGAGAGCATCTATATCCGAATCATCCATACAGAGTACACCGGGAAGAATCACCAGATTATATCTATTGATTAACCTAAGCGTTGTGTCAGGTGTTAACACCTGA
>JAVCDD010000015.1 GCA_030765125.1 Candidatus Hatepunaea meridiana | reverse complement strand
TTACTCTGATTGTAAGTTGTATCCTATTAGTGTTAGACTCTAAATGACGAAATATTGGTAAGTAATGTAACCTTAATAATTATTATTTAATGAGTTGTATGTACATTCCCAAGTGGGAAATGTTAGTTAGTAATCATTTTTTGACACATTGAATAATTGTATACAATATATTTCAACAAGCCTGTAACAAAAAATTGAATTTGTTACAACTTTGTGACAATTAAAGCGTTTGACGAATTTATCTTAAATGTAAAGAATAATGCGCTTGATTAACAAACAAAAGCGAAATTATCTTTATTATTGGAAAATATTTAAAATGAGAGATCGAAACGAAATGGAGATTTTTTACTTGGCGCATCATTGCTGTTGCAATCGGAGTTGCTGTGCTGCTTTGAACAGTCTGTTTTCCGCTGAAAGGGATCCATAGATACGAGAGGATTAAACTGTTTATCGGTTATGCCTTTAGCTCAGCCGGAGTAGCGAAGCTTGCTGCGCGCTCGCAGGCAGATACGCATGCGCCACCGTACGAGAATGCAGAAAGCTTTTCTACTCCGGTATTATTAAGTGGACGCGCAGCAAGCTTCGCTACTCCGGTGTTATTAATTTTATACATTGCTGAGCTAAAGGCATAACCGAACTGTTTATTCTTGAGGGAGGTCCCGGTTTGGTGAGGCTATCGAACATCAATATCAGCATCGCCCCAACCGGAGGCTTGTGTCTCGTCGTTTCCAGGGTTATTTTTTCAGAACGGACGCCTTCAACAACGGTCAAACCGACAGCGCAAGCGGCTCGTTAAGTTCGATACGCCCTCAATGAAGAAAAGCGAGTAACACAATATGGAGCCGCTTACGTTTAGGGAAAATTTCCTTATCTCACTAAAGTCACCGGAGTAAAATAGACTTCCTCTCCGGAGTTGACTTTGAGAATATATTTACCCGCCGACCAGTTCAGCGCGTTGATCGGTATTTGCGAGGTTCCCGCGTTCAGGCGTTGGCTGTAGGTGAAGATTGCTCTGCCGCGAATATCGTACAGCGCTATTGTTATCAGTCCGGACCGGCTGATGCTCACCGGTAATTTTACATAGCTGTTGAATGGGTTGGGAAAGGGGTTGCCAATCTGGAAAACCAGTGGTATGGTTAATTCAGGCGCCGCCGACCAATCAGACTCAAAACTCGTCAGAATCCTCTGTAAAACTTCACCCCTTGAATTAGATCGACTCGCGTCGTTTACCGATTCTAGTCCAAATGATAAGTAAACGCTTTTAGCGCCAGTCTCGTCGTTCTGATATCGAACACCCGCTCCGGGAGTTTCCTCCATTCTATTCCAGTAAAAACACTCTGCTGCAGGCATGATCGCCCGCACTCCGCCGGGTCGGTCCTGATTCGCCGCGCCTCCACCCCCGATGAGCAGGCACCAGAGTGAGTCGCCTATAATGTCTCCTTCAACTCCCTGCACTTCACGCTGCCGGAGCGAATCGATCACGTTGTGCGCCATCAGCATCTCGTTGAAGAACGGCTCCGCCCCTTCGGCGGTTCCCGCTGTCTGTCCGGTAAGAATGAGATTGCCGCCGTCGTTAAGATATTCCGTCAGAGCGTCCCGTTCGTCACTGTCCAGGACGCCTTCCTGATCGTCGCCGGTAAACCAGATGACGCTTTCAAACATGCCAAGCTGTTCTGCCAACGTCTGTTCAAACAGACACACGCCGTGCTCGGCGTAAAAGACGCCGATCTCATCTAAACCTTCGCGGTAGTATTCACTGTAATCACGCTCTTCCTCACCATCACGAACTATAAACAGATTCGGAAATCCGATTACAATATTGAGAGAATCGACGCCGGGCAGAGTATCGTCATCGCTGGATATTGTAATGTGCAGGACAGCATCGCTTAGTTCAGCGTCTTCGCTGATGGTGAACAGCAACGGCTGGTCAAGGTTGACGACATCACCGACTTGAACCTCGCCCAGATTGCGAGATTGTTCATTCAATTCTACATACTGATTGTCGCAGGTTACACTCACCACCACATCCTCTTCAGCCGGAAACTCCATACAACCGCTACGGAAGAATTCCAGATCGATTCTGATCGTCTCGTCCGGTTCCCATAGACCGTTGCTATTGCCGTCCGCGCCGTTATGATTGTCATCTGCAATCTCGAGCCTGCGGAAATTGAAGTGCGGGTAATCGCCAAGATCTATGCCGTGCCGTTTGAACTGCTCGAATATTCCTCGATAATTCGGCGCTCCATTAGTGAGATCGCCATCGTCATCGTCAGTTAGAAGGACATCCTGGAAGTATGATTTAAATCTGCGAGCACGAAGATATTTGGAGAAATGAAACAGAGAATCGCTGTAATCCGCGCCGAAAACCTCACGCGTATGCCACATCGCGGCGCCGATAATCCTGCCGTCGTCATGGACTTCACCCGTAATACTATCGGGGTAAATCAGATCATTGTCGAGGTTCCGCATATAGTCGGCGTATTCTCTCATCAATCCGCCTTCACCTATCAACGGTTCATCAGATATCGAGCAGGGAAAGTAATCCGACCATGCCTCATTCATCGCGCCGGCTTCACCAGCGAGCATGCCGCCGAAGTCATCATACACTTCTGCGGTAACCATGTGCGAATATTCGTGCCAGACAACGTCGGCGTACAATGCAAAATTATCCAACTGGTTGCCGCGCCCAAAAAAGAGCCCTAGTTCAGAGGCGAATGCATTATCCTCATACGCTTCAAAACCCTCGCCGCCAAGATTGCAGCCGGCGATCATCGGGTAATCAAGCGCGTCAAAATCCTCCTCTAATGTTGTCCAGTAACTATGAATAAAATTAACATGCCAGTAGAGGTTTCTTTCATCATGGAAAGAGTTGTCGTCATCCCATGTTATTTCAACATCGTCAATTTCTTCGGTTTCAAACGAATAGGCTGTTGAATTCTCATTCGGATAACGAACTGCTTCAACCCAGCGTCCAGTTAGAGTTGTATTTATTTCAAAAGGCGCTTCATCGGGATCGACCTCAATCTCAAAAGCGCCGTCATCCCCGCTGTAAAGCTCATCAACCCCTCTGACTTCCAGCCATTCGTTTGGAAATTCTATCAACTCTGGATCGTCTGAGTGGTACAAAGGAAAGTGATACCCCTGAGTTTGTCCCTGCATTGCATCAAAGTACACTCGGTTTTCGGCGGCGAAGATTTTACCGTTTGACGCATCGATAAACAGAGTCGGTTGAAGGGCTGGGTTTGAAGTAGTCATAACGATCCGGTAGGCGGCTTTGAGCTTGATCTTGTCGTCATTGTCAACAAACGGCATGTAGATAGGCTCTGCATCAGCCCTACTGTCTGTTTTTCCGATCTCGCGCTTAGCAATGTTAACAGCATTGGTTCCGGTCAATACGAAAGCGCCGTTGACATCAGAGCCAAACCCCTGCGCCTTCAGGCTAGCCAGTTGACCTTTATGGTTGACGCTCAAGACAATATTTGCATCGTAAACCGGTATGCCTTTAATCTCTGGTTTAATAGTGACTATCGTCCATTTCCAGGTATGTTTCACTGAGCTGACCGTAAAGTCGCAGCCATGAAAATTGAACTCCTCAGCCCAAGTCTTTGCAAACAATATCCCAGAATCCGAGACTGCCTTATCATTCTTCCGGTCATTTACAAGGGGAATGGGCGCGCCAAAAGCACGGGATATCCCCTTGGTTTCCTGGAATAGCAGGCATTCCCATTCATTGATTCGGGCAAAGCTGCTGCCCGACCTCAAATGACCCGTCTCGGCGCCCAGGAGGTCTGTAGTGATCGGGGGATCAAATCGCAGACCATCTTTAACGTCTGTTTTTATGACCGCCTGAGCGGAATTGCAAATCAAAAGGATCGACATACAGAGCAGGATTGCACTGAGGATCCGTTTGGAAACTAATCGATGCGACATCTTAAAACTCCTTTTATCTTTCTAAAAATTGCTAACTGAGAAAAGATCTTCTCCTGGCAAATGTCCGGAGATAGAAACCCATGACTGAAACTGCAATCAGACTGTGAATTATATAGCTTTTGTTAACAAGCACAGATTTGAACAGCCATTTGACGAGGTAATACACTGCTTTGTACTCAAACTTTAGTTCCAGCATAAAACTCAAACCTGCAATGATTAGTACGGTAAGGAATATAGTCTTCAAAACCTTCTTTTCTCTACAATATTCCATCCACATATTCACTATCAGAAACAATGAAATCCACAGTCCATTCATAGCTATTATCAAAGTTAATACTCTTTGCTGCTCCTCAATATTATGATATTGAGTCGAGATCATCCAGACCGCAGTTAAAATTATATGGATTATGAGTAATGGTACAATACGCGCTAATCCTAATTCAACGGGATTTAACGTTAGCATTGAATGAACCGATAACCTGTTTTTTCTGGATTTCGCCGAAAAGAACATAATCGTAATAGGCAATGTTGCGCACTCAGAAAAAAATACAAAGCCTAAGGCTGCGCCTAATCTCTTTTTAGTATCAGGATCGAAAAAAGTTATGATCTGACTAAAGAAATTTATCAAAAATAACATAAGAGCAAACATCACGAGAATCCGCGACCACTTATAACTAAGTTCAGTAACAATTAAGCGCCACATTAGTTTACTCCTCCTTCAGAATATGCACGACAATTTCATCCAGCCCTATCCGGGTTGTCTCAATCTCTTCCGCTTTTGCTTCCCGTAACTCGGATAGCGTAACGTTGTAATCGGAACTGACAATTAATCGTTTTAATCCTTCAATCCTGGATTCGACAATTGATGACAAATTCAGTGCTGGATCCTGATGTATGAATGTCATCTTCCGCCACTTGTTTGTCAAACTGTCTTTCGGTGTTCGGAGAGTCAATTTGCCTTCATTGATAAAAACCAGCTCTTCCGCTATATTGCCGACATCTGATATGATATGTGTTGAATAGAAGATTGACTGTTCACCTTCCTTTAGCAAATCCCATAACAATTCCAGCAATCTGGATCTGTTCACGGGATCAAGTCCCGCCGTTGGCTCATCGAGCAACAGCAGCTTCGGTTTACGCGCCAGTACGCTGATAATTGCGAGCATCACTCTCTCGCCTTTTGAGAGGTCGCGGGTTTTCTTGTTGACTGGGCAATTAAAACGCTTGATTAGCTCATCTTCAAATTCCTTCGACCATTCAGGAAAGTACTTTGAAAGGAAGCGTAGGTTTTTGGCGCCTGTCCAGTTTTCATAGAATATGGGTTCATCAGTGATATAACCGATTTGTCTTTTCCAGGTTTTATCAAACAGATTCAACTTTCTATCCAAAATTGAAATATCTCCACTGTTAGGTATAATCAACCCCGACAGGCAGTTCAGCAGAGTCGTCTTGCCCGCACCATTGGCTCCAATTAGCCCGAGTGATACTCCTTTCTCAAGCG
This sequence comes from Candidatus Hatepunaea meridiana, assembly GCA_030765125.1. Taxonomy (GTDB): domain Bacteria; phylum Electryoneota; class AABM5-125-24; order Hatepunaeales; family Hatepunaeaceae; genus Hatepunaea; species Hatepunaea meridiana. The sequence continues at coordinate 61,982 of JAVCDD010000015.1, read as the reverse complement.
TTAGATCAATCGGACCCAGTACAAAATCGCCAAAAGATTTTGTCATATTGTCAATACAGAAAGAATAACTCATTCCACATCTCCCTTCAGTATCTTTGTGATAGTGTTAAGAACTTTCCGACGCGTCAAACCCTCTGCCTGCGCGTTTGATAAAACTGGAGCTAAATCCTCTACTAAACGGTTCACAGCAATTGTTTTTCTCTGTTCGGCGGTCAGTTCGGATACGATGCTGCCCTTTACGCGCATTGAATGAATCAATCCCTCCCGCTGCAGGTTATCATAGGCGGTCTGCACCGTGATCACGCTGACGCGCTGCTCTTGAGCCATTGCGCGGATCGATGGAAGCGTGTCACCGGACTCGAGATGCCCAGCTAGAATCATTGCACGCAGTTGCCGGGTAATCTGGCTATGCAAAGGTTCCGATGATAGTTCTGAAAGGTTTAACAGCATTATTTGTCCATATTGTATATATTCAATATATACAATAATCACAAGAAGTCAAGAGATATTTATACTTTTCTCGAGAAATAATATTAAAACTCGCTTTTTAAAATATAAATCCGCATTGTCCCGTCCTGAAAAAAAGTTGTCGCTTTATCTGTCCATTCCTTCTGGTGGGAACGGTTGGTAGCTGGAACGGAATGAAGCCCGTAGAAACAGCCGCTTCTCTTCAATCGTGCCTTCATCGAATGCCATCTTGAACTCACCCGTCAGTTCGACTCTCTAATCGATAACTTGTCCTATCTTAATCTTGTTTCACTAACAGTAAGGAAGACCGGTAATACAATCCTAATCCAAAGAAGCGCCCACCTTGTAATCAGCCTTTAAAAGCAACCTGTTCAACCTATAAGTATTGAATCTCGCTCAGAGATGAAATGTTACAACTTTGTGACAATTCGGCGCTCTGACGAGTTTATCTTAAAGATAAGCATTAATTCGCTTGGTTTGCATATCCAGGCGAAATTATCTTACCTGTTGATTAATCTTTAAGATTGGAGGATGAAATGAGGTGGAGATTCTTAAATTGGCGCATCATTGCAGTTGCAATTGGAGTCGTTGTGCTGCTTTGGACGGTCTGTTTTCCGTTGAAAGGGATCCATAGATACGAGAGGATTAAACTGTTTATTCTTGAGGGAGGTCCCGGTTTGGCGAGGCTATCGAACACCAGTCAGAAGCTGTTCTTTCGCTCAGGTCTGATCACCGCGTACCGAGGTCTATATCAGCCACTTGCAAGGTTCGTAATAAAGAACTCTCGCGAAAATACTTTTTTACCAAGCAGTTATGACTTTGCAGTCAGTATCTCTGAAAGAGCTGAGATTTACTCAACATTTCTATTTGACAGCTCAGGTGTAATCGGTCAAATCGGTATTGAAAATTTTACTGATCAAGAGTTGGATACTTCTCTTATGCCCTATATCGAAAAGTGGGTCGATGGCAAGCTCTCAGAAGTTATATCTGAGAAATTCGGAGGGTATGGAAGGTTGTTGAAATTGTATTCTCCAACGGATTCTTTTGGTGGATTACTTCTGTTTCCCTCGTCGGATGGTATAACATTCGGTGATACCGCGGTGGGAATGGTTTTTAATCCAGACTGGTTTATTGAGAGACTACCTGCTGTATGGGACAGTGTTCAAATCAACTGGCTGCATTTTCGCTTATATTCTTTTCCGGAAAACAGGAAAAATCATGACTTCGGATTCGGATCTGTGTCTGAAAATGACACGATATATTGGTGGGGAGATAAATTAATGGCAAATCCTGATGACCCTTATCTTGAATCCATACGTAGTGAAACTCACATAACCATGGCGCCTCAACTCAGACATATAACTATTTTCGGAGAACGGAAATTTTACAATCGGGTAATAAGAGCCCGAGACTACGTTAAGAAGTTTTTCTTGATCAACCTAACAGGCATCGGCATTATTGTAATTGTTTTGGCGTCTCTGGTCTTTATCTACTTCCGTGCTTTCAAACATCAGCGGGTTCTGATGGCTCATTATGGTTATATTATGAAGATGCCGGTTTCCCGAATCGGGATATTGATCGAATCGATAAAAGATAAACGCTTTGACACTCCACAACAGGAAGAGGAAATTATGGAACAACTTCAGGTGGAATCCGACAATCTGCAGAGAGCTACGAGGACAACACTTGCCGTGATGAAAAGACAGTCGCAAACCGCGTTGAAGGAAGATGCCGACCTATGCGTTGAGCTTCGACAAGCTGCTGAAAGATGGCGTACTAATGTTGAAGCGAAGGGATTTACATACACTGTGGATCTACCCGAATCCGGTTGGAGCGGGAGGTGGAATGTTGGAAATATGAGAACCGCGCTTGATAATCTCATAGGCAATGCGGTAAAATATTCATCCGAGGATGAGGGAAAAAATGTCGTTGTTAAAGGCTATCATCAAGATGACAGAATAACAATCGAAGTCATCGACAATGGGATCGGTATTCAAAAGCGATTCAGACGAAGAGTGTTCAAACCTTTCTATATCATCCCTGATGATGAGCATAGATTCAGAGCAGGAATTGGGCTTGGACTCTATCAGGCAAAATGTGCAGTCAAGGCAAACAGAGGACGTCTTAATATGAGACCAAATCCTGATGGCGGGAGTATCTTTAGAATCGAGTTGACGGTTTAGTTGATTATGACTTCGATTCTAATAATCGAATTTGATCCTGTCATCGGACGGATGCTTCAAGATGGTTTTGAGAGCGAAGGTTTTCAGATCATTCGGTTCCGCGATGGACAAAACGGACTGGAATATGCACTGCACAATCATATTGATCTGATAGTGCTTAACCTGATGGTTCCCGGAGTTGATGGATGGCACATTCTGAGGAAACTTCGTCAGGAAGCTCGAACAACACCAGTGATTATACTGTCGGCTCAGGATGCGGAGAGAGAAAAGATTAGAGCCTTTAATGAGGGATGTGACGATTTCGTAGCGATCCCTTTTTCACTGCATGAACTGTTTGGTAGAGCAAAAGCGATACTGCGTCGTGTCGGTTCCGATCAGAATGCTCCAAGGCTGCTCAAATCTGGTGGTTTTACGTTGGATTTACAGACTCAACAGGCAGTGTTAGAGGGGAGTGAAATAAATCTAACCAAGAGCGAATTTATGATCCTCGCGTTGTTAATTCGAAGTGAGGGTGAGGTTGTACGCCGTTACCGTATCCTTGACGAGATCTGGGGGGAGGAGGTCGATGTCACCACACGGACGGTTGATATGCACATCCATCGTATCCGTTCGAAATGGCAAGCAATCGGGAAATGTATTATAACGGTTTATCAGAAAGGATATAAATGGGAACAACCTGTAATCGATATTCCTTCTCGCTGAAGAATTAAATAATACATTAATGTTGAATCTCCTCATCCATCACTCTAAACCTATATCCAACCTTGTAAACCGCCTGGATTTCGTAACCGGACCCGGTGAGCTTTTTACGAAGATTAGAGACGTAAACATCTACCGTGCGGGTTACGATTTTCGGTGATGAATTCCACACTTCAGCAAGCAGCTCTTTTCTGGGAATCACCCTGCCCGGATTATTGAGGAAGTAAAAAAGCAGCTCAAACTCCTTTAATGCAAGTTCATTTACCTTATCACTCGTTGTCAATCTTCTGTTTGGAATATCCAGTTTTAGATTGGCAAAACGGATTATCTCTTTTGGCTCATCCGGTGGGATTGACCTTTTCAGCAAGGCTTTTATGCGAGCGAGAAGCTCGATGATACTGAAAGGTTTAACCACATAGTCATCACATCCGAGCCTGAATCCCTTAACCTTGTCCCACAACTCACCTCGTGCTGAAAGGATTATCACCGGCGTTTCCAATCCGGATGCTCTCATCTCTTTAAGCAGTTGATAACCGCTTCGCCCCGGTAACATCAGATCCAAAATAACGAGCGAAGGTTTTGCTGCCCGCCACTTCTCCTCTGCATCCGAGAAGTTCCAGGCATCCTCGACTCGATAACCCTCGAACTCAAGATTATCCCGGAGTCCCTGGCGTATCTCCTGATCGTCTTCAACTATGAGTATCGTTTCATTCATCAGGCAACCGGCAGTTCAATCTTAAAGTTGTTTCCGCCCCCCTCTCGTCCTTCACACCAGACCTTGCCGCGATGAGCTTTGACAATTTCTTTAACAATGCTTAAGCCTAATCCAACGCCACCCACAGGTTCACGATCCTTCTGTTTAATTCGGTAAAACCTCTTGAAAATCGCTTTTCTCTTCTTTTCAGGTATGCCTGTCCCGCGATCTTTTACTGATAAAACTACTCTCTTTGTATCTTTTCTTTCGGCGATGATTTCAATCTCTTTATTTCGTTCGGAATACTTCACAGCATTGTCTAATATGTTTCGCAACGCTAGCTCCATTGCTTCAGTGTCAAAGGTAACATCCTGCAGATCGGGCTCCACCTTGAGTGTGCTCTCAAAGCCGGCATCCGTTAAGAAACCAGAGTGAGATTTGTAAAATGTTGCCAACCAGTCTCCGAAATTCTGGGGGGATAGTGTGACCTTGAATTTTCCTGCATCGAGACGTGCCAGGTTAAGCGTATTGTCTATCAACACTGAAAGATGGTCAGATGCATGCAGAATTTTATCGAGATATTCATCTTCTTTCTCTTCTGAAACTGTCCGATCATTCCGTAGAGTTTCGGCGAAAAGCTTGACTTTTGAGACTGGAGTTCTAAGCTCGTGAGAAATGTGAGCTATGATTTTTCGCTGCTTCTCACGGGCTTTAATTTGTACCCACAATACAGCGAACAAAATTATTAAAGCAACAAGGAACAATAGTCTTAATCTCTTCCGGAATTTTGCTAACAGGTCTGAGTCGATTACTGAAGACAACGCCTGATGATCTTGTGCATACATCTCCCAGCCTGGGGACCAGTCTATTTTAGTTTTCCAAGGACCAATTTGTTTCTGATTCTGAAATAAATAAGGCTCCAGTTGAATTCCACCACAACTGAATAAAGTATCATTATTAGCATCTACAAGCAACATTCCCGAATAATCACCCTCTATTCTGGTATTATTATAGATGGTAAAGAAAATCAGACCAAAATTCCAGGGATTATCTTCAATTTCCTTCTTCAGCGGGGCAAAGTAATCAGTGAGATAATAATCACTATCCCATATTATACCATAAACTGTATTAACTGCCTCAATTGCCTTACTTCGGGGTTTGATATCCGGGAAATTATCTTTATGAAAGAGCGTAAAGCCAACATTCTGATTAATCTCTGCTTTGAGGGAATCAATCAGAGCCTTTCGCCAGGGAGGATAAGCAGGAACAAACTCCGGATTATAGACAGTCCGGATGTATTCCTCTATAGATATCTTGGTCTTTGTGTCTATTTTTAAAGAAAGAGATATGATTTCTATCTTACCTGTTAGTCTTCGCCAGACAAAACCTGCACCGATAAGAGATTCATCATTGGAATAATTTTTCAGCCAATCAATGAATTCCTCATCATTCATATCAGTCTTAACATGCTGAGTAAGAGTTTTTTCAATTTTGGTTATTGGTTCACTGATTCGATAGAGAAATAACTTTCGAACTAAGGTTTCCGTCCTAAAGGTACCTGAAATCTGAATGTGACGCATTTGTTCCTGATAGAATTTGTTCAGAACATCGCTAATCCCAAACAGTATGATAAAGACTGCGAAGATTATCAGGATAAGTAGTAAACGCAGACTTTTTAATTTCTGTAACATGGTAATTTTCTCCAAATTCGGTTAACGAACCAGATTGTGATTTATACAAATATAAGAAGCAAATCAGCAAATGGAAATTTTTGCTACTTCAGAATGTAAAATAGTTGTAAAATTACTGGAAGTAAGGAGGAGATGGGTTCAATTCATTTGTGTTTCAGCAGCGCTACTCGTATCGCAGCGAATCAACCGGCTTCATCATCGCCGCTCGGACCGCCTGAGTACTGACAGTTGCTAAAGCGATTAACAAACTCAAAACCGCTGCCAACAGGAAGACTCCCGGTTCGATGGTTATTCTATAGGCAAAATTCTCCAACCAACGCTGCATAAAATAATAAGCTATCGGCGCTGCTATAACGTTTGAGATCATTATTAGAATAAGGAATTCCTTTGACAGCAGCATTACTATTCCGGATACTGATGCCCCCAGGGCTTTGCGGATGCCAATCTCCTTCGTTCGCAGTTCTGCGGCGCATGCTGCTAATGCGAACAGCCCCAGACAGGCAAGAGCGATCCAAACGATACGCCTCGGCGTCCAGATTTTCTTCTTGATCGGACGATCCACATGGACCTCCTCTATATTCAAGGGTCTATCTAAATCACTCTGAGGCTGTAAAATACTACCGTCAAACCAAGTTTGTATGATCTACTTTTGTGAACGGTACAATTCGACCAGATCACCGCTCCAGTTTTGAGAGTTGACATCATAAATGACCTTCTTTCCCGATCCTACAGGGGACTCCTCAGTGGTAGTGGCAGTAATAGTCACCAGTTTCCCATCTTTGAGTGTCAAGGTAAAAGCAAATATCTTCTTTGTGTATGGATCTATCATAAGATAATCCATTTTTTCAAGCATAACAAAACTCAGTGCGTCCTGTTTGTAATCTTCCTTGAAGAACTGATTGGCGTTAATAGTCGTAATAATGACCATTTTTACTCCTTCAATCAGTTCTGGTATGGGATCACTCTGTTGCTTGACAGAAGCACATGATAAGAGCAGCATTGACCCGATAAACGCCGCTGCACACCAGATTTGGACTGTAAACACTGTTTTTTTCATTGAAACCTCCAGATTATATTCTCTTAAGTGTTGTTTCTTTTTTCAGTAAGTTTATCACGAATAAGACCGCTGATCAGTTGCTCAGTATGTCGAAAATCGTATTTCCACTTATTATAAAAGGCTTGCTACCAGAATTCGATGAGGTAACTGCTGCGCAACTGCAACAACAGAACGGCAACCATGCAGACTATTATTGCCAATAGACGGAAGTTCTTTATAATTCTGCTCATGAGATTTTCCTTCAAATTCGGTTAACAAACCAGATCGTGATTTACCCAAATATATTAAAGCAAATCAGCAAATGGAAATTTTTGCTACTTCAGAATGTAAAATAGTTGTAAAATTACCGGAAGTAAGGAGGAGATGGGTTCAATTCATATCTGTTTCAGCGGAGCTACTCGTATCGCAGCGAATCCACTGGCTTCATCATTGCAGCTCGGACCGCCTGAGTACTGACAGTTGCTAAAGCAATAAGCAAACTTAAAACCGCTGCCAACAGGAAAACTCCCGGTTCGATGGTTATTCTGTAGGCAAAGTTTTCCAACCAACGCTGCATAAAATAGTAGGCTACCGGCGCTGCTATCACGTTTGAGATCATTATTAGAATAAGGAATTCCTTTGACAGCAGCATTACTATCCCGGATACTGATGCTCCCAGGGCTTTGCGGATGCCGATCTCCTTGGTTCGACGTTCTGCAGCATAAGCTGCCAGAGCGAACAGACCCAGACAGGCAATGAAGATCGCCAGTAGAGTTAGGCTGATGAAAATTTCCTGAAACCGTTTGTCAGGCAAGTGAATCTTCTGATAAACATCTTCGAGAAACTGATAGTTAAAAGCTACCGGTGGAGCCAATTCCTGCCAAATTCTCTCAACAGCAGTCAATGTTCCGGGTATGTCGTTTGGATCGAGCTTGAGCAGTATATTCCAGTTGGCATCGTCATCGAGACTTAAAAAAGTCGGTTCGATTTGTGAATGTAATGATTTTAAATGAAAGTCCTCGACTAAACCGATGATTGTTCTCATTCGAATTTTATCCATATAGGGAGATTTTATTTGTTTGCCAACCGGATCATCGAGCCCCAATTGCTTTGCCATCGTCTGGTTAATAATTAGTGAGACGTCTTTTTTTAAATCTGTCTCTTTATCAAACCATCTGCCGGCGAGCAAGTTCATTTGAAACATTTGTGGAAAGCTCGTTCCCACCCGCAACATATGCAGATCAAGCTTTTCATCATTCGTGCCAGGTATGAAACATCTACCTAATCCTGCGCAACCGACTCCCGGAAGTAACGGAACATGGATCGCTGTCGTTAAATCGACAACTCCCGGCAACGAACTCAATTCGTTAATGAAAGCTTCCTCGCTCCAATCACCATCGTATTTCATCAGATCCATTAGAACAATATTTTCTATGTCATAGCCCAACGGTTTGTTGAAAATGTACGTAATCTGATTATGGACAATCAATATTCCGGTTATAAGCGCTATCGAAATAGAAAACTGGAAAATCACCAATATTGCTCTCAACTTCGATCCTCTCATACCCAGGCTGAGAGTGCCTTTAAGAACCTGAGCCGGACGAAAACCCGACAAAAAAGCGGCAGGATAACAACCCGCCAATAAGCCGACAATAACAGTAAATAACCCTAATAATCCGAGGGACCTAAAATCTAATAGTTGAACAACATCCGGGTTTATACCGGAGATGTTTATGAAATGCGGCAATAGTAATCTTGAGATCAACAAGGCAATCACCATTGAAATAGTTGTCATAACTATCGATTCGAGCATAAAGCTCCGGAATAATCTGCCTCTCGTGGCTCCAACCACCTTGGCAATCCCAACCTGTTTCCCTCGAGCTGTACTGCGTGCAGAGGAAAGGTTAATGAAATTTAGACAGGCTATTATAAGAATCAGCAAACCAACACCGGAAAACAACCTGATGTTTTTTATCGCTGGAGTGGTGTTTTCTTCGCTGCATGAAAATCTATTTGATAGAGTAGAATAGAGATGAATATCGCGAAGGGGTTGAAGATCGAGCCGGAACACCTTTCCTTTTTTAGAAGAAATATCTTTAACATGCGGTTTAACGAGTGAATCCAAAGCGGGTTGCAAACCGTATGGATCGACGCCTTCCTGGAGCACTATGTAAGTATTTTGGGCGTCTAATCCCCAGAAATCATCGATCCATTTTCTTTGCAACCCAATAAACATCTTATACTTTTTGAGGTGTGTCGGTTTGGAAATATCCTCGAATACGCCTGTTACTGTGTAGAAAGTATCTGCATCGGTGTCGAGATATTTTCCAATCGGATTTTCATCGCCGAAGAACTTCTTTGCCGATGATTCGTTTATTACAACCGAGAAGGGGTCGCTTAATGCAGTGTTGGGATCACCTTTCAGTAGCTTTAGATCAAAGACATCGAAAAGAGTTGAGTCCGCCATTGGGATCAACACCGGCGCTGAAGCTTTTTCTGAGGATATAGATGTAAGCCAGCCCCAGTCCATGATTCTCGCGCTTGCTTCGATTCCAGGAATGTCTTGTTCAAATGCGGTTTGCAGAGCCCCTACGCTGGTTGGCGATGTGATCTCTCCACCGCTTTCAGTAATCCAGGTGCCATTCACACGGTAAATCCTGTCTGCATTTTTCCAATGTGCATCATAACTGAGTTCATAACGAACGTAGATGGTGATTAGGATAACCGCAGCCATAGCCACAGCCAAGCCAAGTATGTTGACTGCCGTGAAGAGCGGATTCTTCTTGTGAGTCCGCCAGGATAGTTTGAGATCCGTCAAATACATTTTATTCATGTCTCAACGAATCCACTGGCTTCATCATTGCCGCTCGAACAGCATGAGCACTGACGGTGAGTAAAGCTATCAGTACGCTTAGGATGGCTGCGAACAGGAAAACCCCTGTTCCAATACTAATCCTATAGGCAAAGTTCTCCAACCAACGCTGCATAAAATAGTAAGCTATCGGCGTTGCTATCACGTTTGAGATCATTATTAGAATAAGGAATTCCTTCGACAGTAGCATTACTATCCCGGATACTGATGCCCCCAGGGCTTTGCGGATGCCAATCTCCTTCGTTCGTCGTTCTGCGGCGTAAGCAGCCAAAGCGAACAGACCCAGACAGGCAATGAAGATCGCCAGTAGAGTTAAGTTGATGAAAATTTCCTGAAACCGTTTGTCAGCCGAATGAATCTGCCGAAAAACATCTTCGAGAAATTGATAATTAAAAACCACCGGTGGACCTAATTCCAGCCAAATTCTCTCTACAGCAGTCAATGTTCCGGGTATGTCGTTTGGATCGAGCTTGAGCAGTATCTTCCAAATGGTTTTGCAATTAGGTACTAAAAAGGTTGGTTCAATTCGCGAATGTAGAGATTTTAAATGGAAATCCTCAACTATACCGATGATTGTATACGTTCGAGTTCCATCATTTATAGGAGACTTTATTTGTTTGTCAACCGCATCATCGAACCCCAACCGCTTTGCCATTGTCTGGTTAATGATTATTGAGATGTTATTTTTATCATAATTTATCTCTTTATCAAGCCACGCGCCGGATAACAAGTTCATTTGAAACATTTGTGGAAAATTCGTTCCTACTTTCATAAAATGCGGATTTAAAATTTCATCGTTGGATCCAGGTATAAAACATTCACCCGGTCCTGAACAATTGACTCCTGCAAGTAACGGGACCATGAGCGATGTCGTCAAATCAACAACTCCCGGCAATGAACTTAATTCGTTGATGAAAGCTTCCTCGCTCCAATCACCCTGGAATCTCATCAGATCCAATATAACGATGTTTTCTATGTTATAACCGAGCGGTTTATTGAATATGTAACTAATCTGATTATGGACAATCAATATTCCGGTTATAAGCGCTATCGAGATAGAAAACTGGAAAATCACTAATATAGCTCTCAGCTTAGATCCTTTTAAGCCCTGGCTAAGAGTTCCCTTAAGAACCTGAGCCGGACGAAAACCTGATAAAAAAGCAGCCGGATAACAGCCCGCCAATAAGCCGACAGTAACAGTAAATAATCCTAATAACCCGAGGGACCTTAAATCTAATAGTTGAACAACATCCGGGTTTATGCCGGAAATGTTTATGAAATGTGGCAATAGCAATCCTGAGATCAACAAGGCGATCACCATTGAACCGGTTGTCATAACTATCGATTCGAGCATAAAGCTCCGGAATAGCCTGCCTCGCGTGGCTCCAACCACCTTAGCAATCCCAACCTGTTTTCCTCGGGCTGCACTGCGTGCAGAGGAAAGGTTAATGAAATTTAAACAAGCTATTATCAAAATGAGCAATCCGACACCGGAAAACAACCTGATGTTTTCTATCGCTGGAGTGGTGTTTTCTTCGCAGCATGAGAATCTATTTGATAGAGTAGAATAGAGATGAATATCGCGAACGGGTTGGAGATCGAGTCGGAACACCTTTCCTTCTTGAGAAGAAAGATTTTTAACATGCGGTTTAACGAGTGAATCCAAAGCCGGTTGCAATGAATGTGGATCTACGCCTTCCTGGAGCATAACATACGTATTAGGGAGTTCAAATCCCCAATTGTCATTGATCCAGATTCTCGGCATTCCGTTAAACATTGCATACTTTTTTAGATGTGTCGGCTGAGAGATATCCTCGAAAACGCCTGTCACAGTATAGAAAGCACCTGCTTTGAATTCTAAATTTTTTCCTATCGGGTTCTCATCACCGAAAAATTTCTTTGCTGACGATTCGTTTATGATAACCGAATTGTGGACGCTCAATGCGGTGTTGGGATCACCTTTAAGAAGTTTAATATCAAAAACATCTAAAAGTGTTGAATCTGCCATTGGAATCAGTACTTGCGCGGAAGCTTTTTCTGTGGATATATATTCAAGCCAGCCAAAGTCAACGATTCTCGCGCTTGCTTCAATGCCGGGAATATCTCGGTCAAATGCGGTTTTCAGAGCCCCCACGCTGGTTGGCGATGTGATCTCTTCACCGGTTTCGGTAGTCCAGACGCCATTCACACGGTAAATTCTGTCGGCATTCTTCCAATGAGCATCATAGCTGAGTTCATAACGAACGTAAATAGCAATCAGGATAACCGCAGCCATAGCCACAGCCAAGCCAAGTATGTTGATTACCGCGAAGAGCGGACTCTTCTTGTGGGTTCGCCAGGATAGTTTTACATCGGATAGGTTCATAATTTAATATTCCTTTAGAAATAGAGTTCAGAGTTCGCACTTTAGTGTGTTTGATTTAGAATTCACTTCGTTAGTTCGAGAAGGAAAAACAATCTAAATGCCGAACTCTGAACTCTGTTTTACCTTGATAAATTGCTTGTTGAAGGTAATCCTGAAACGTAGGGCGGGTTCTTAACCCGCCGTAAGTCTAACATCACTCAAATTATTAACCAGACCGCTTAATAATATACACGTTCCCGTCAGGTTTCAAGCGAAGCGTAACCTGACAGCAACGCAACGTCAACTATTAAACGGTCGGATTAATGATTCTGTTGAAAAAGTCAATTATTACAGAATTTGCTTCCCACTTTGTCATTCCCGCGAAGGCGGGAATCCAGAGTTTTCAAGTATTTAAACTCTTTAAACTGGATTCCCGCCTTCGCGGGAATGACAAAATGGGAAGTATTTCAACAGGATCATTAATAGTAAGTATTGCCGGACATCTTCATTATCAAGAAAAGCAGTTCGGCGGGATAAGATCCCGCCCTACGCTACCTGTCAAGATGTCACGATATGACCATCAAACAGATGCACAATACGCTGGCTATACTCAGCATACGCTGCAGAGTGAGTGACCATCACAATAGCAGCGCCTTCCGAGTGAAGCATGGCGAGTTGTTTCATCACATCCTCACCACGAGCGGAGTCGAGGTTGCCGGTGGGTTCGTCAGCGAGGATGAGTTTTGGTTTGCCTACCACCGCACGAGCAACTGCAGCACGCTGCTGCTCGCCACCTGAAAGCTGCTGTGGAAAATGTTTCTTTCGATGGGCGATCTCCATCTTTTCAAGCACTTCTGAAACCATTGTTTTTCGCTCGGAAGATGATACTCCCTGGTAGAGAAGCGGCAATTCGACGTTTTCATAAATGGTCAGTTCGTCGATCAGGTTGAAGCTCTGGAATACAAACCCTATGTTCGACTTGCGCAGATTTGCCAGTTGCCGTTCCGAGTAGTGCGCGACCTCTTGATCGAGGAAATAGTATTGTCCATTAGTGGGATTATCCAGAAGCCCCAGGACATTCATCAGCGTGGATTTCCCACAGCCGGAAGGACCCATAATCGCTACGAACTCACCCTCTTTGATTTCGAGGTTGATTTCGTCCAGCGCGACTGTTTCCACCTCTTCAGTACGGTAGATTTTTTGTAAGTTTTTGGTTTGTATCATTAGTTAGTCCAGTTTATTGGAACGCGGATGACGCGGATTTTTGCGGATTATCGCAGATAAAAAAATCTGCGATAATCCGTTGAATCCGCGTCATCCGTGTTCCTATTTCTTTAAAACAAGTTTATCTGCATCCCCAAAGTTTTCGTAGGATGAGGTTAATACTCGCTCGCCAGGTTCCAGACCGTCGAGCACTTCATACATTTGCGTGTTTTGCCTACCAAGCCGGATCGGTCGCCTAAGAGCATATTCTCCCGTCTCATCCAGGACGAAAATCCAGCGACCACCTGTACTCTGGTAGAAGCCCCCTCGTGGCAGCATTACCACCTCAACAGGAGCGCTAAGCTCGAGGTGGATGCGAAATGTCTGCCCGCGACGGATGCCCTCCGGTTCATTATCCATAAATCCCATATCCACTTCAAAACGACCTTCCTGTACCTCCGGATAAATTTTAATCACCTGCAGGCGGTATGCGTTGTTGGCGAAGTTAAATTCGCCGATCAATCCCTTGGTGATCCTGGCGATATAATGTTCATCGATCCCGCAGCGTAAAATGAAACTCTCTAATACATCGATCTGTCCAATCCGCATTCCGGGCGCTTTTAACTGCCCGACTTCGGCGTCCAGCGACGTTAACTGTCCGGCTATCGGCGCTCGAATGAGCAGATTATCGAGCTTTCCTCTTACTATTTCAAGATTTGACTGCATCCGTTCAACTGACGCTTCCAGCGCCGCAATCTGAACTTGGCGAAAAAGTGAATCCTGATGGTGTGTTTCGAGGGTCAGTTCACGACGGTCAAACAGGTAATCATATTCATCCTGTGCTTCTTTGAACTCTTCATCGGAGATCATTTTTGTCTTTTGCAGCACTTTAACCCGTTTAAGGTCTCTTTCACCTTTGGATAGCTGATAATCGAGGTCAAGCAGAGCGCTTCGAAGCTCAAGACGGTGTTTCTCCATTGCGAGGCGGGTATTGCGGAGATCGTTTATCTGCCGGTAGAGTTCTGCTTCGCGGTACATAATGTCCAGCAGGAGATTGGTATTGGAGAGCTTAAGAATCGGTTGATTGCTTTCAACCATACTGCCTTCTTCTGCAAATACCTCTTCTGCCCGACCACCTTCGATGGCGTCTATATAGACGGATTTCACCGGTACGACGATACCGTTGATGGGAATCCATTCCTGAAATGCACCGCGTTCCACTTCAGAGATGGTCAACCGTTCGGCAGAGACATTCAAACGTGAGCTGCTGTCTCTGAACAGCAGCATATAAAAAATCGCAAATATAATTAGACAGACGAGAGTAATCCCAACGATGCGCTTCGCTGTCCAGAATTTCTTTTCGATTGGACGATCCATATGGTGTTCCCGTAAAGTAGTTTAAACATCGAATGAGGAAATAAGGGGACAGTATACCTACTTTTCTATGGACTATCGTTATTTTAAAGAATATTTATAAAACAGGTATATTGTCCCCTTATTTCCCCTTACTTTTTCAATTTTCTACCCTTCCATCGAATTTTCCCTATTTGAGATGCGGGAATTAATACTGTGAGAAGAAACGGTGAGATCAATTCAGCGAATATCCAGGGAATAATCCAGCTCTGTGTGTGAAAGAGCCTCGCTCCTCGTGAAAGCGCCAGACCATCAACGGATAATTTTGCGCCCCAGATAGCGGCGATTACAACAGGGTCAAGAATACCGACTATTGAAAGAATAGTTGAAGCAATCAGCACTGGATTGAAGAGGTAAAGTAAAGTTCCTAAAATGATTAGATCAGTTGAGTATCGTTTTCCCGCCGAGAAATGGCGTCGTTTCATTCGTAACCAGTCGACGATGGTATCTTTGCCCCTGGCGGGAACGAAGCTGTTGGGATCGGTTGCGAAGATTATCTTTCCACCCTTTGAGGCGATTCGCTGTAACAGAAGATCGTCATCACCGGAAGCTCCGATGGCGCTGGAACCGAATCCTCCGGCGTCGTCATAGGCGCTGCGACGATATGCGAAGTTGCGTCCGACGGCGCTGGCTGCTTTTCCGAGACCTAACGCGCCGGCAGAGATCACGGCGTTTACAAGACTGTCAAAGCGGGAGATCGCACCGGCTATCCCGTGTCCTTTCAGTGGTGAAAAACCGACTACAGCCTGCACGTCCGGTTCAAATAGACCGGCTATGCTGGAAATCCAGCCCGTTGGAGGCGTGCAATCCGCATCGGTTGTGATTATGACGTCTCCGGCTGTTGCGTCGATGCCGGTTATCAGAGCATTTTTCTTAGGCGCAATATTTCCCGCTGGTTTACCTGCCTTGATGACCTTTAATCCTGGAATATTTCCGATGAATCCGTTAGCTATTTTCCAGGTGTCGTCGGTCGAGTTGTCATCAATAACCAAAATAACGCGCATGTGAACCGGATAGTCCTGTTTTGATAACGCTTCCAGGCAGTTGCCTATGTTGTCCTCTTCATTGCGTGCTGCTATCAGAACGGACACTGTAGGCTTGGCAATGTCCTTAACAGTTTTAAGCAACCTTAAACCGATAGATAGAGCTATCGTTACAATTGCCCATATAATGCCGGTTGAGACGGTTAACCAGTAGATTAAATCGCCTATTGTCAAGCGGGTTTGTACTCCGATTTAGTAAGTGTCAGTGTTTTCTCCATTTATGTAATATATAGTGATTACGTAATATTAGCAATAACTGATGCATAATAGTTAATATATTTCTCTGTTAGACGCTTGATTTTAAAATATACTTGAATTCCCGTCAATTAATCACTATACTAATAGGAACCTGATTACCTACCTTACTTAATCAAATACAAAACGTGAAAGAAAAAAATAAATCACAACATCGCAACATCTCGAAATTATAAAATCTATTTTTATAAATGGAGGAGTCCATTGATTAACACAAAACCGTTACTGTGCCTGCTTTCGACGCTGCTTATTATCAGCGTTCTATGCACAGGCGCTTATGCCGGAGGATATAACCTTGCCGGCGTTGGGTCTAAAGCACTGGCTATGTCGGGAGCTTTTCGCGCCGTGTCGGATGACTGGAGCGCTATGTATTGGAACCCCGCCGGTCTGGCTGGGCAAGCCAATGCTTTCACCATCGGCAGCAAAATGCTCTACCCGATAGTCTGGTTGACACCTGATGTGCCGTCTCACTATCCGGGATACGAAGGTTACCATAACGGTATCGAGCAGACCACCAAGGAAACAGGTTTTCTTGCCGGTGGGTTTGGTTTAACTTACCAACTACCGAAGAACCTGACAGTTGGTTTCAGCGTGTTTGCTCCATCAGCTCTTGGTGCAGACTGGCAAAACCTTTTCACGGGTCCACCCTACGGATATAATAATACCGAACCTTATCCGGAGAAGGGTTGGAACAGTGATCTTAAGGTGATTGACTTTCACCCGACGATTGCATACTCAGTCAATGAAAAACTTGACGTCGGACTTGGGCTGGCAATCCAATATGGTGACATCTGCCTGGAAAGCCCGAAAATGGTTCCATCCGGAGCGCCGTTTCCGTTTGAGCATTTCTACGTTGATGCAGTCCTTGAAGGAACAGGGTTGGGATTTGGTTTCAACCTCGGCGTTCTATACAAGATCAGCGAGACAATCAAATTCGGTGCTTCTTACCGTGGTCCCGTAGATATTGCAATCGAGGGAACAGTCAAGCAGAAGCTGATACATCCTTACAGCCTGGGATTGCAAGCTGCCATGCCTGAAGTTGCACACCTGTTCAACGGCGGCGTCAGCGAAGCTGAACCGGATGGCAGCGCTGACTTCCCGATTCCGATGGACGCCGGGTTTGGCGTAGCGTTATTCCCTAACCCCAAGCTGACTGTCGCTTTTGATATAGTCTGGACAAATTGGGGATCGATTGACGAGATTGAGATCAAAATGAGCGGTGAAGGTCCCGTTGATACGGATGGTGACGGCATCAAAGAACCTGCTGAAGACAACAAGTTGCTGATGAATTACGAGGATACTTACAGGTTCAACATCGGCGCGGATTATCTTATCACCGAAGAGAAGGATCTACACGTCAGATTAGGCTATTACTTCGATCCGACACCGATTCCAGCCGGCAGCCTCCGCCCGACTATCACTGACGTAGCCGACAAGCATAACGTCAGTTTGGGCTTCAAATGTGAACCATGGAAGAACGTCAGCCTCGAAGGTTACTGGGAGCATCTCTTCACCAATACGCGCTCAATTGTCGCTCTCTACAATGAAGACGGCGAGATGGACAACATAGCCGGTGACTGGAAGCTACAAGTGGATACGTTTGGGTTGTCAATCGGTTATCAGTTTTAAAGGAATCAATTATGCACAAAATTCTACTATACATCCTGACCGTCGGATTAATCGTCGGTCTGTTCATCGGTTGCGCTTCCGAAGAGATTGCTCCGACGGCGCCAACGGTTACAAAAGGTTCCATTACACCTGTTGTAGACCCATTTATGGCGACTATCGGTGATACGACTTCGAGCTGCTACTATGTCTATACACCACCCGGTTACGATGTGAATCGCGCCCAGGGTTATCCGACGCTGTATTTACTCAATGGCTTCGGTGCCGATGAGAACTACTTTGTTGCGCTTTTCAGCGCCGTTGACGCTGCCGACTGGCTGCTCTCGCGCGGCGACATAGAACCTATGATCCTGGTTTTCCCATCAGGACATAACAACTTTGGTGGGTCGTTTTATACCAACAGTCCTCATCCCTATGTCGGTCAGAGTGCGAATCATATCCTGACCATCGTTTCCGATGTAGACCTTAACTACAACACTATCGAAGACCCGGCAAGCCGTGGTATTGGTGGTCATTCGATGGGTGGATACGGAGCGCTTAGTGTTCCACTGGACTCAACAGGTGTTTTCGGCAGTATTTCTGTTATCGCTGCTCCGATTGCCTTCTGGGGAACCAAGACAATGCCGCCTCACAATGATGAAACCTACAAGGGCATAGAGGCACTGCTGCCGTCAATTTTGGCAGAAACCAACTATGATTCCGTCCTTGAAGCAAATCCGGGCGTTGGTGATACTGCTGCTTTCCGTGCAATGTTTTATCCTGCTCCTGATAGGCGTCTGACTTCGATGGCGTTTGCTATGGCAGCCGCATTCAGCCCGACAAATCCTGCGGCGCCTGTGCCGACTTCTATTGCTGCAGTAGGGGTTGACCTGCCGATTAATATAGATGGCACGTTATATATGCCGGTCTGGAACCGTTGGATGGCACGCGATATAGTGAGTCGTTTCTCTGGTGGACAATTAACGTCTCTGGTTGGAGTTAAAGTATACCTGGACGCCGGGTTAGACGATGATCTCGGGTTATATGGAGCACATCAGGTTTTTGCCGGTGCGCTTGCCGCAGCAAGTATGTCACCGGATGTCAGCCTATATTACGACGGCATCCCGAACTCTGAAAGCGCAGATATCCCCGCTGACCACACGACGCATACTTTCGAAAGGGTTAAGAAGCAGTTGATCTGGCATAGTGGGCAGTTTTGATTCTTGATGTTGTAATGTTGTGATGTTGAGATGTTGTGATTGGGTGGCGCAGGCTATTTATTGCCTGTGCCACCCCTTGAAAAATAGTAGAAGCGACACTCTTGTCGCTTGGGCTTTCGAGTTTCAGAGACATTGCCAAAGCGACAAGAGTGTCGCTTCTACTATTTTTCGTCCTTGTCACTTTTCATCATCCAAAAGTTACCAGAAAGGCTCCCCCAACCCCCAGTCCAATCCCAATAATCTTACGGGTATTAACGGGTTCTTTCAACAAGATAGCAGCAAAAATAAAAACGAGAACATTGGAAGTTTGATTTAGCGCTGATGCTATTGAAGCTTGAGCGAACTTCATTCCTGCCAACCAGACTATCATTGCCAGGTATGCTCCCAGAAACGAACCAGAGATTGTATATTTCCAATTGTGTGATTTTAATAGAGAGTTAATAACCGCCCGGCGTGATGGATAAAACAATAAGATCAGGATCAGTGTAATACCACCGCCAATCAACCGCACTTCAGTCGCCCACAGCACCGGAGAGTGTTCTAACATTGGTTTAATCATCACAATTCCCACCGCCATAGACGCCATCGCTGCCACGCCCCATATTATCCCCCATATTAGGTTACGTGAGCTGATACGGTTCTGCTTTTCCTTACTTGTCGCAGTAAGTACAGCAGCTACAATCATCACTACGCCTAAAACCTGCCAGCCATTTAGCCGCTCACCGATCCATAATACCGACAGCCCAATAATAAACGGACTATATAGGCAGTCGACAATCGCTGACAATCCAGCGCCGAGTAAGTTAAGACTCTTAAAGAACATCGTATCCGATAAACCGATGCCGATGACGCCGCTTAATAGTAAAAGAATATAATCACTCGTTGAAACCGGACGAAAGAAGGTCTCACCAAACAGCCACATCGTAGGGATGATTAAAACAGTAGCCATCACGGTCTTAAAGAGGTTGAGCGCTATAGGGTGAACCGATTCACCGCTCTTCTTGAACAGAATAACTGCAGACGCCCAGATAAATGCTGTTAGTAAGGCAAGGGATTCACCGAGGTAAGGGATGGGTGTGTTCATATAATAATTGACTTTTCAACATAATCATTCATCAGGTCACGATCCCGCCAGATTTCTGATTCCATCACGAAAAACTTGGAAACTTTTCGACTGATTATTCTCCACATCTAAGTGGGGAGCTATTGTTTTCGCCCATTCGCACTTAGCCTGTCCCGTAAGGGGGTATCCCATTTGTTTAAGTTTTTGTGATCCACCCAGATAGATTGCATCTGCAAGCTTTTCCCACGTACCACAAATGCTGTCTTGTACATAAGCGTCTAATACCCGCACTTTTGCATGTGGGTAGGCAGTTTTTACGGCGTTACGATCTCCCAATAACCATGCTTCGCCTTCCTCTATCGCAATTCTGAACAGTGTTTTTGGCTTTGGATTGCAGGCATATAACACATTGAGGAGTTCTTGTTTGAAGTTTAGACAATTCTTATTATCAAGGTCAACGACCACCACAACTGCATGATGATATTCTCGGAAACTTTTCCCATATCCTCTGAGTAACCTGGGCAATTGATCCAGAAGAATCCGCTTCTGCGGATCTGTTGTTCCTCTTAGATTTCTTGGAATGCGTCCAATTCCTTTGTAGGAAATTACTTTATAGGTGTGATCTTGCCCGTTTGGGCTAAGTATTTTTCCCAAAAAAGATTCCAATGCGATTTTCCCTGACTTATCTTCAACAAGTATTTCAAAGTGCACTGGTTCACCTTGCATCAAGGTAATCGCTGTACCAGAGACTCCCAAGAGGTAATCCCTCCTCCACCATTGCGTTGACGGTTTCATCATCACTTGCTCTGCGGATAGTCGAAAAACCATCCGAACCTTTTTCAAGTAACCATGTCTCTTCCGGTGCGAGTGCATCGACAAAATATGGTTGATGAGTTGTGATAAAGAGTTGTGGTGCGTTTTTCCTTCCGGTTGCATGTGTACGGAATTCAGTTGCAAGAGTTTCAAGGAGTTTGTGATAAAGACCGTTTTCAGGCTCCTCAATACAGATGAAAGGTGGCGGTGTTGGATCTTCCAATAAAAGCAGATAGGCAAAGACTTTTAGTGTGCCATCAGACATTTGTTGAGCGTAAAAAGGGTCATTAAAACCTTTGTCGTTAAAACGGAGAAGTAATCGTTTATCCTGACTTTGATTAGTATCAATCTTGTCAATTCCAGGGATTTTTTCAGCAATGCGATTGAGGATACTCGCAAAACGTTTAGGATGTTCACGCTGCATGAACTGGACAACATTGCCAAGATTGTCACCGTGGATACTCAAGTGCCTTTGTGGACCCGCCAAGGGCAGGCTGCGGGCTGCGTCTGGAGTGAAGTAACTCAAATACCATCCTTCGATGAACTGTCTAAAAGCCGATATTCGAGGATGTTGCTTCAGCGCACCAAGGGTTGCAATACCAAGCTTACGCTTGTCTTGCAGTTCAATAACCTCCGTTTCGTGGCTCTCCTCTTTTGGTGATTCTGCATTAATTATCTCCATCAACTGTATAAAGTTGAGAGGACTCTTACCTTCGTCACTCTGTAGTCCCAATTCCTCGCCTTTCCACACGGCTCCTTTGCCTTCGATTAACATAAGAAACGAGAAGGGCCAGCCACGATTTTGTCCTTTACGTCTTTGACGAAAACGTTCCTGTTTTACGTAAGGACGACCAGTTTTATCTGTGTCAATGGCAAGTTCATAGGTGATCGGTCGGGCATTTCCATCTTGCTTGTAATATATCTGGAACTCAATCGGATCATCACTCCCTTGAGAGCGAATACGATCAAACCCTCCCCGCCCTTTGGTATCACAAGCTTCTTCGACACCCAATTTCAAGCAATCAGCAAGGAAGCCGAATGCATCAAACAGAGAGCTCTTGCCGACACCGTTTTTCCCAATAACGGCTGTCAACGGCGTTAGTGGCTGTGCTTGTTGCATATTCCAAAGTTTTCCGAGTGTCACGTCTTTCAACACACGATAATTTTGAATTCTGAATCCTTCTATTTTAGCCATGTTATTCCTCTCTTTTTCTGGTCATTGCCTGACCGTGCCACATGAAAAGTTTGGAGGCGCCCGAAGGATACTGTCCTGGGATTTTCATATCCCTGCAATAATGGTGGCATAGTCGCGCTCCTGCCTGTATAGTGGTTTGTGTTTTTCCACTTATCACAATATAGATAGCACACGATGGAAAATCAAGTATCTCAACGCATAAGGTGTGCTAAATCCCTTGTCACCGGTAATGGACGCAACTTCGTTATCGCCTCTATCGCCTTCTAAAAGATGATCATCATGCTAAAAGAGATCAAACGGGTAGCGTGTGAGATTTTAGATTGGATTTTTAATGATTGGAAAGAAATAAAGAGAATCGGTTATGCCTTTAGCTCAGCCGGAGTAGCGCAGCTTGCTGCGCGCTCGCAAGCAGACACGCATGCGCCACAGTGCAAGAACGCAGCAAGCTTTACTACTTCCGGTATTGTTAAGTGGACGCGCAGCAAGCTTCGCTACTCCGGTGTTATTAGGTTTATACATTGCTGAGCTAAAGGCATAACCGATAAAGAGATATTCCGAGAAAATAATTCTATATATCTTCTCCGATGTTGACCGGACTAACGATGTCGAGGCTAATGTGATCTTTGTAAATATGGGGACAAGTATCACTGCTGTCCCCATATTTTACCATTATATCATTTCACAAGCACAGCCTTGCACATAGCATTGAAATCAAGCGACTCTAATCGCAATAAATAGATACCGGATGGTGCGTTCACGCTGTTCCAGGCTGCAGTATAACGACCTGCTGAACGTTCTCGGAATCTGGATTCCCATCAGCACGGAAATGATCTTCTTCGAATGCTTCTAACAACTTTGTAGCGACACAATCAAATACGAAGATATCCGCTTAATACTCCACCAACACCCGACTCTCATCACCGTAGAATTGCGGCGTCTGTAAACCTAACATCTTCTTCGACGTTTCCTTTACGTTTGCGATTACGTATCGTTTGAGTTCACCGACCGTTACCTTTTGGTCATTGTTGTCATCAGCTTTGCCTTTCAGTCCTAATGCCAGATAGTAGGTAAACAGCCCTGTCTCCGACTGGTCAAATCCCAACGAGGTCTCACTACCGGTTGACGAGTTTATTACCGTAAAGTTCTTATAAGTCCGCCACGGCTCCTTGATCTTTAGTCCAACAGCCTTGTGTGCAACGAGATTCTCTTCTTTTATACTGCCGGTTGAACGCGACCCACCGCTGAAACAGGCATCGAGTATCACCATCGTATTTTTAGCGCCCAACTCGCTCAGATTCTTATAGAACTTGTTCAAGCTGTATCCCTGTTCTTCAAGCCGGTGAATTTTTACATCAGAAGGAACAAGATATACCTCTGAACCGGTTTTATTCGGGATGCCGTGACCGGAGTAATATACAAACAGTTCTGTTTCCCCTTGGATAATTGACGTCTGAAGTTCACCATTGTCAGGGTTGAAAATATCATCGAACACCATACCTGAGACGTCGTTATCCTTATACAGAACAACATTATCAACACCAAGCAGCTCCCTAAAATACTTTTCCATTAGATCAGCGTCTCTTGCAGCAAATGGCGCCGGCGCAAGTTTTTTATAATTTTCTACGCCTATCACGACTGCTGTAGAATTCGGTCGACTCGAACGAGACCGCTTGACAGCCCATACATCTTCTTTCTTTTTAATACGGGTCTTGAATTTAGAAGATGTGTATTCAAACTTTGCGATCTGTTGCTGGAGTCGCGACAAATCCGGTTTGACCTCGACAACATTCATTTGGGGAGGCTTCTGGTTGAGCTTTATCGGTAACTGGAAATTTAAAAGTTTGCCTTTGCCTATCGATTCAGTCATCGTCAGATAAACGGGCAGATCATCCTCAGTTGTAACACGTTTGTTTGGACTGATGGTGATCCAAAATTCCTTGACTTCCCCTGGTTTTATTGTGCCGAGTGTGCCGTATCCTTCTTTGAGGCGTATATTATTATCATCGCTTCTGACGGAGTATTTCGTATTAAGCGCAGGCTCCTGACCAATATTCTGCACAACAATCTTCATTTTAACCAGTTCACCAGCCTGCAACTGACCATCCTCATCATTGCCGCCGGTTCCCTCACTCCAATCATCAATGTCCATACCGGAATAGACAAGTTTTGGAGGCGAATATTCCTGCGTGTTGAGCGATAGGTATGCTGGATCCATATCATATCCGAAGTACTCGAGAACACTGATTTTAAACCGGTGTTTTGCAGATTTCAGGTCCATGCCTGTTCTAATAGGAATAGTGACTTTCGTCTGATTTTTAGAGGGTAACTCCCAGACTACATTCCCTCCGATTTTCAGTTCAGGATCATATTGATCGTCCTCAATACAAATCTGCAGAAGATGGGCAGTACCTTTCCCTTTGTTATAGAGGGTTACTTCCAACAGCGCTGATTCCATCGCATCGAGTATACCGTTACCATTGTCATCTTCAAAGCTAAGTTCGGCAAACAGGTTTGGAGGAAGACCGAATTCCGGTTTGTGCATTTTAACCCGCCACAGTTCGACTTCACCTTTGGCAGTGCTATAATCCCCGCTTCCAGCGGCGAGCATAGAGCCATCCGGACTGAATGCAACTGAATAGACAGTATTGTAGGCTTTTATTTTTCTAACTTCCTGACCGCTGCCAACTAACCAGATCCTGACCGAATTGTTCTCGCCTCCACCGTCCCATTTCCCACTTCCACTTGCCAGCCAAAAGCCGTCCGGACTGAAGCAGATCGAATTGACAGAGGAAGTATGTCCCTCCAATGTTCTGATCACATTGCCGTTCTCAACATCCCATATTTTAATCTTTGTGTCTTTGCTACCGCTGGCGAGATACTTTCCGTCCGGACTGAATGCTACATCTACTCTTTCGTAATGTCCTTTAAGCGTTTTAATCTCTTCACCGTTATATATATTCCACAGTTTGATTGTCCCATTGCCATCTCCGCTCGCAAGTATGGATCCATTTGGACTAAACTCAAGTGTATTGATCCATCGGTTATAATGATTGAACGATTTCAATTCCTGTCCGTTTTGCATATCCCATAGTTTAATAATACCATCCCCGTCACCGCTTGCGAGCCTCTTGCCGTCAGGGCTGAGAGCAACAGCCCGAACCTTTGCCGAATGTCCGGTTATTGTTCTGGTTGATTGCTTGTTTACAATAGACCACAACCTGGAAGTTTCATCAAAGCTGGCGCTTGCAAGCTGTCCATCCCCGCTGAAGCATAGATCCCAGACACCATCTGAATGCCCGGTAAGTTTCCCGGCGCTTGAACCGGTTTCAGTATTCCATAGTTGGATGTTGCTGCCGCTTCTGCTTGCTAAGTATTTGCTATCGGGACTGAATGCCATACTGACAACCAATCCAGGTTGTTCCTTCAACCTCTTCAATGGAGTAATCTCTATGTGGGATTCTTGACCCGCGACTCCCAGATCAGACGACTCTATCCTGGCGAGTTCGTTCTTTTTAATTCTTTCTTGTTTTTCCCGTTCTTGAGCTTCCCTGGCGAGAGCGTCCTGTTTTATCTTGTCTTGCTTAATCTGATTTTGAACATTAACCATCTGCTTTTCAGCCAATGACAGATAACTCTTTGCACTGGAGGTAGAAGACTGCCGGATTGAAACCCGTAATTGTTCCATAGCTTCTGAATACCGACCCAGATTGTAATAGCATATACCCAGTTCTCTGTGTGGGTAGTATTTAATAAAGCGCATTCCTGAAGTACGAACACGCGGATTATCCGAATCGTTCTGTTTCAGCGCATTAGCAAAGCATTCGGCTGCCTTGTCGTAGTTTTCCTTCTTCATCAGTCTGGTTCCGCGTGCATATAGATCGTACCAGTTTGCAGCGCCGGCAGTGTTTACTTGAAAGCATATTATTGCTATAAGCGCTGAAATGAGGAATAAGTTCTTGTTTGTTTTCATGATACTCCCTTTAAAAATAGCGTTTATTCTTCAATTATTAAAGAGTTACAAAATCAGTAGAAGCGACACTCTTGTCGCTTGCGTCGCTTACAAAGTTGTGGTAAATCTAACATTCAAGCGACAAGAGTGTCGCTTCTACTGATTTTGTATATTTTATTGAGTTGAACAAGATAAGACGCTACCTCTGCAGTTTATCAAATATGTCCATAAAGTCAATGTAGATAATCAAGCTTGAAGAAAAGCTTAATTCACCGCCTTTGTCTGTATATTCAGATTCGTCAATTTTACGCCATAAATAGCTGTGTAGTTCGAACTGTGACGAAAAGTCCAGACTGAAGTTCTTTTTGGCAAATCCCATTCCTATTGTAAAAACTTCATTTACAATCTGGTCTCCATTGGCGTCATCGTCAACATACGGTTTATTATAGTAGCCCAACCGAAATGATGCACCAGTTGTGAGGTTTAATTTCTCCATTCCAAAATGCCATGCATTCAGGTCATTGTTTGTATACTCTGCCCAATCGGTCCACGCTCCATTCACTTCGTTCCGGGATTCCGAATCAGACCAATTATGAGATCGATAGTCAACGGTTACCGTAAAGCTTTCACTAAATAGCACGGCAGCGCCATAAGTGTAGAAATATGGAATTTTCAGTTCGCGCTTAGTACGATTATCATTGGCGTCTACGTAAACATTGCTTCGGACGTACCCAGGGGATAGCTTCGCTCCGAGTACTATCCCAGTTCTTCCACCGCTATTACCAATCCAGGTGCCGTCCAATGAAAGACCAAAGTCAACGGACCTGCCTTTGTAGTCCTCGACATTGTAGTTGTCAGAATCTTGAATTTGACCGTCCTGCTTATGTTCGTATTTATATTCAAGGTCGCCTTTGATAAAGTTTAATGTCATACCACCGGAGAGACGTCCAAATTCGGTTGCGAATGCAGTAGAAAGCACCTTAATGCCGCCTTTTTGCTTAATATCTTCAACTATTTCTATTTCTGTATCGTCATCACTGTATTTTCGGGTTCTCTTCTGCTTGAAAGCCCAGTCATACATTGTACGATAAGCTATCGCAGGAACAAACTTGGAGATACCGATATCCGCTAATACTCCAAGCCCGATACTTTCTGTATTTATTGGAAGGACGAAACTTAAAAAGTTGATGTCAAACTGAGATGATTGAGAAATGCTGAATTTATCGAGAAATTCGACATTTGACCATTTCATTGTTGAGTATCCCAGATTGTAGCGTCCAACGATGCTGAACTCAGGCATACCCAATTGCGTTAGACCGGCAGGATTCCATGCAACAGCCGTGGCATCATCTGCGAGCCCGGTGAAGGCATTACCCATTGCAGCCGCGCGAGCGCCATTGCCTACATCTGTGTAATCGGTAAGTAATTGGCTGAATGCACTTGAAACTGTAAACAGCAGTGCGCAAAGGAAAATAACGATTAGTTTTCTCATAAGGTAACTCCGTTGGTTGATTGAAAATACAGTAGCGTAGACGTCCCTGCCTGCGAAAGTAAATAATTAGGAGCGGCCCCCCCCTCCCTTCTGCCTGCTAGAAGTGTTTCCACAGGCGGGTACGTCTACGCTACTGATTAATACTTTCTATAGGCTTCAGTGAATATACTATTCAGTATTACCGGTGTCAAGGTTGATAAGATGCTATTTTAAAAGAAATGAAAACCGGATAAGCAGCTTTTCATTAAGAAGGTGTTTGTTTTTTGTTTTTGCACTCTTAATTCGCCCAGCTTCACTGCAAAATGATTTTATGTTAATTTATTGTTATTTGAGTTAGATGTCAAATGAATAGTGGAAATACTAAGAAGATATGATTGCTTAATTGCTTGATTGTTGTATTGCTGTCAGGAACGGCGCCCTGACAGCTGGGTTGGTTTGAAGATGAATAATGTGGTGGACAGGAATATCCGCTCTCTCCGTTTTACATAACAGAGCCCGTTCAGCATTTCTTTTCTGAACGGGCTCTGTTCACAGGCTGTCAACCACGGTGGGATGACAGCTAACATTACATCTCATTTCGTTAGTACTACTTTACGTACAGCATTGAAATCGGATGAATTCAACCTAATCAAGTAAATGCCTGATGGTGAATTGCGTCCGTTCCAAATTGAATGATAACGCCCCGGCGCTCTTGCACCTGAATAAAGCGTTGCTGTAACTCTACCGTTGACATCGAATATCTGCAATGAAATATTTGTCAGGACGGGCAGGTCATACGATATATTCATAGTCGAGTTGAACGGATTCGGATAGGCTGCCGATAAATTGAATTCCGTTGGAATAGGATTATCCTGTTGATCGTTTACGCCGTGGATGTTTGAAACGTCAAGTATTCGCAGTCCGTTCTCTCCGTCCGCTACGTAGGCATATCTGTCATCCACAACAGTAACTCCGAAAGACTCGTCTGAAGTATTATAGAATCCGATCTCTTCCGGATCATCCGGATGCGAGATATCAATAATCCGCAATCCACCTTCCTTATCGGCGACGAATGCAAAATTTCCACGGATGGTGATACTGCGAGCTTCGTCCATAGTTAATAATTCGCCCTCTTTACGAGGATGCTCCGGATCAGAAATATTTAACACGACCAGTCCGCCGGTGCCGTCTGCCACATAAGCATAGTCACCGGACACGCTGACGTCGCGGGCGTATCTCTGCGTATCGTAGAATCCAACCTCATTTGGACGTTGCGGATCGAAGATGTTTAGAATACGCAACCCTCTTTCCCTTGTCGCTACGTATGCGTATTCACCGATAATGGTGATTCCCCAGGCTTCGTCAGGTGTATTATAGATGCCTGTACCACGTGGGTCGTCAGGAGTTGATATGTCAATCACTCGGAAACCATCAGCGCCATCGCCAACGTAAGCATAGTTGCCGACAACAACAACTTCTCTTGCCATTCCCGGTGTGTCATAAGAACCAACCTCTTCCGGTTGCTCAGGATTTGAGATGTTAATGACGCGCAACCCGCTCTCTTTGTCTGCCACATAAGCATAATCACCAACTACCTCAATTGCAAAAGCTTCGTCCGGTGTATCTAATGTTCCTACTTCATTGGGGTTTTGCAGATCGGTAATATCTATTATGCTTATTCCCGCTTCACCATCAGCTACATAGGCGTAATCACCCACGATTGCGACGTCTTTAGCATTTCCTTCAGTATCGAAATACCCCATCTCGCTAATCACAATGTAAACACCTGAACCGATCAAAGAGATTGATACGTCGCCATTCGGATCGTTGGATTCGATAATCAGGTCTCCTTCGGATTCGCTGAATCTGTCAGGTGCAAAAGTAACCACAATCTCTTCGCTGTTGCCGGGCTCTATAGCGAGCTGATCAGGGAAATCTACACTGAAAGCATTGTCAGTAACATAAATATTGGATACAATCAAATCAGCATTGCCTTCATTGCGAATAGTAATGTTGAGATTACGATTCAGACCGATCTCAACCTGATCGAAGATTAACTCATCCGGTGAAACGATAATAGCAGGATCTTGCGCTTCCCAACCGATGACTTCAGATACGTCAAGGATACGTAATCCGCTATCATAATCTGCTACGTAAGCGTAATGCTCGTTTGCGGCAGCGACTCCGTAAGCTAGTCCAGGAGTGTCATAGTCTCCGACCTCGTTGGGATTTTCGGGATCGGAAACGTCTATTAAGCGCAGACCGTTTTCATAGTCCGCTATGTATGCAAAGCCGTCTTCAACAGCAACGTCCCAGGATTGCTCCAATTCTTGATATGCTCCCACTTCTTCAGGATGTTCCGGATCGGATATGTTAATGATGCGTAAACCGCCGTCACCATCAGCAACGTATGCTAACTCACCATCAACTGTAATGCCATAAGATTGACCCTCAGTATCATAAGCGCCGACTTCCCGAGGCTCTTGCGGATCTGAAACATTTATCACCCTAAGTCCACCTGTTCCGTCAGCGACATAAGCATAGTCTTCAACAACGGCAACGGCATAGGCAGCTCCCGGTGTATCGAAAGAGCCAACTTCGCTGGGTTCTGCGGGATCGGATATGTCAATGATACTAAGACCGCTCTCCTGCATTGCAACATAAGCATAGTTCCCGGCTACGGCGACACCTCGAGCATTTCCATCGGTAACAAAGAATCCAGCTTCGCGCGGAAGGGTTGGACGGCTGACGAGTATAATACGCAATCCTTGATTCCAATCCGCTATATAAGCATAATCACCCTGGACGGCAACACCGCGTGCGTCACCCGGTGAATCGATGTATCCAACTTCACTCGGATTAAACGGATCGGCAATACTGATTATGCTCATTCCAGCTCGCCGGTCAGCCACATAGGCATAATTATTTTCAATTACCACATCCAGTGCATGCCCTTCCGTATCAAAGAAACCAATATGATGGATAACGCCGATAATTCCGTTTCCACGCAGAGTAACAGTTACTTCTTCGGTAAATGGATCATTTGAAGTAATGGTTATAGTTCCTTCAAATAGTCCGTGATGATCCGGTGTAAACGTAACCATTACATTTTCACTTTCATCTGGTTCAAGGACAATCTCATCCTCGAAATCGGTTGTAAAGCATCCAAAATTGCTGACAACTTCTGAAATGGTCAGATCAGCACCGCCAACATTGCTGATTGTTATAGCCAACTGCGTACCTTCATTCAGCATCACCTCACCGAAGTCCAATTCTAAAGGCGCTACTGAGATAAACGGTAAGGGTTCGCCGATGTTAGATACATCGAGGATACGCAATCCACCCGGTCCATCAGCTACGTAAGCATAGTCACCAATTACGGCAACGCCTCTTGCGTTACCGGGTGTATCAAAGTATCCGGCTTCTTCAGGTTGACGACGGTTGGATACGTCGATCATTCGCAGACCACTACCTAAATCAGCAATATAAACGTAATTACCAACAATTGCAAGGTTCAAAGCTTCACCCGGTGTATCAAAAGAGCTCACCAAATCAGGATTTTCCAAATCGGATATATCAATGATCTGCATACCATTGCGCCAGTCGGCAACATAAGCGTAATCTCCAGCGATAAAGGAACTCAACGCCCACCCCGGTGTATCGAAAGAGCCAATTTCTTCCGGGCTGCGTGGATCAAACAAGTCTACGATACGAAGACCGCTTCCTCCATCCGATACATAAGCGTATTCCCCTGAGATTGTGACACCCCTTGCCGTTCCGGGAGAATTGAATGCTCCTACCTGCTCCGGATCTTCAGGATTAGAGATGTTTATTGCTATGAGACCTGGATCACCGTCTGCGATATAAGCATAGTTCCCAAGCACAGCAACGCCTCTGGCTTCACCGGCAGTATCGTAGTATCCGACTTCTTCGGGTTCAGTTGGATCGGAAACATTAATTACCCTTAAACCGCCTGTTTGATCGGCGATGTAAGCATATTCACCTACGACGATGACGTAGTATGCATCACCAGGCGTATCACAGGCTCCAAGAGAATCCGGTTCGGCAGGATTGGAAATATCGAAAATAATCAAACCGGTTTGACCATCTGCAATGTAAGCAATATCACCAACTACCGCAATGCCCCGCGCCTCGCCCGGCGTATTGAAAGCGCCGACCTCGCGGATGGCTACTGCAACCCCAGAACCAGTTAAGTTGATAACTATCTCATCCCGATTAGGATCGTTGGATGTAATAGTCAGTGTTCCCTGGCAATCGCGGAATTCTTCAGGTGCAAAGCTGACCGACACTTCAGCGGCGCCGTTCGGTTCAATTACTAACTCCTGCTCGAAATCAACGTAGAAATAATCGCCTTCAACTAAAATATCAGACACAATTAGATTAGTGTTTCCAGAGTCGCTGATTGTAATAATCATCTCACCAGCTTCACCGACTAACACCTGACCGAAGACCATCGTCTCGGGATCAATGGAAATAACCGGTCCTACGCCAACACCACTCAGGAATATGGTTACTTCACCGTTATCAGGATCGTTGGATGTAATTATTAAAGTATCCCGTAGTTCACCGATTTCCTCAGGCGCAAAGGTTACCGTTAATTCATAGTCTTCATCTCGTTCAACGACAACTTCATCTTCAAAGTCAACGCTGAAGTGGTCTCCAGTTAATGAGACATCCGAAATGGTCAGATCATTACCACCCTCGTTATTGATGGTCAAAGTCAATTCCGCACTCTGGTTTAACTCGACCTCTTCAAAGTCAAGGGCTTCAGGGGCAACGGCAATAATAGGAATGTGAAATTCGGATACGTTTAGAATAAGCAGACCGCTTGTGTTATCTGCTATGTATATATATTCATCATTTCCGGTGACGCCTATCGCCTCGTTCGGGGTATCGAAAGAACCTGCTTCTTCCGGTTCCTCCGGATTAGAAACATCAATTATGTAAAGACCGCTTTCACCGTCAGCTACGTAGGCATAGCTGCCGACAACGGTAACATCGCTGGCATCGTCGGGTGTATTGAAGTCCCCCACTTCTTCCGGGTTCTCCGGATCGGATACGTTGATAATACGCAACCCGCTTTCGCCATCAGCGATGTAAGCATAATCACCGGCGACAGCTACGCCTTTGGCGGTACCCCGAGTTTCAATAGTTCCGACTTCGACCATATTGTCTAAATCAGACACATCAATAATGCGCAGAAAACCAGCGTCTGCGATGTATGCAAGATTACCGACAACGGAAACGTCGAAGGCGGTTCCCTCAGTCTCAAAGCTTGCAACTATGTCGGGATTTGCCGGATCGGCGACGTTTATTATGAGTAATCCGGACTCCTCGCCATCTGCGATATAAGCAAGGCTGTTTATAACGACGACGCTAAAGGCGTGACTTGGCGTGTCGTAATTACCAACCTCATTGGTATTTTCCGGATCGGAAATATTGACTATACGCAATCCGCTTGCGTAGTCAGCTATGTAAGCGAAATCACCGGAAACGACGACGCCCCAAGCATTCCCCTGAGTGTCAAAAGCCCCGACTTCATCAGGGTTTTCCGGATCGGATATGTTGATGATACGCAGACCGCTGCCGTAATCCGCAATGTATGCGTGGTTACCGGCGACGACAACGTCCTTAGCCAGCCCTGGTGTATCAAAGTCTCCTACTTCGATGATTTCCTGGGCTGATACGGTTGTGATGGTTAAGCAGAAAACCATCAGCGAGAGAATTAAAGCAAATCGGTGAACCATTGTTTCTTCCCTTATAATAAAAAAGCTCCGCCGGCGTATTCCGCACAACGAAGCGTTCTATATTTAGTTGTGTCAGGTGTTAACACCTGACACAACTAAGAAAAACTCCCTTACTTCGGAATACAGCAGGATGATTGGAGTTTGAGTTAAGACTAAATCAGTTATATAATATAGATTTAATAGGATATGAAGTCAAGTGAAATATAAGTTTGAAAATTGAATGTTAGAAAGTTTACGAGCATATAGGGGATTCTATGCAAATGAATACCATAGATACAAATCCAATATTCATCGATTTTTGGGGTAATAATATCCCATAAAAATGAAAATAATGCTTGACAAGTCCTTTTTCTTTTAGTATTATGAATATAGGTGTGGTTTGTTTAAATAACCTTTTGGCGCTAAACAAATTAGAACGGAGAGGAACAATGAAGAACTTGAGGAATGTTTTAATCATCTGTATTGCGGTCTTTTTCAGCGTACAGACCGCGGAAGCGTACACGTTCAATGGGCGTGAGTATACGCAGATTGAAGGGGAATGGTATGAGGTCTACCAGGGTGTAACTATAAGCTTGTTGGCACCGAAATTATGGTAAAATTCGAGGGCTCTGTCACTCAAACTCAAATCAATAACCTGATCTCGTCGCAGGATTGTGAGACCATAAAGGTAATGAGCACCGGAGCGTACCTTGTCTAATATACCCTCACTCCAGCAGTAGATCAACTTGAACTATGCGATGATTTCCTCGAAGACGGCATAATTGAGAGCGCAAAGAACAATACCGAATAACTTAATATGGGATAGTGTAAATGGCAATGGAATCCTTGTAAATTCAGGTGTCTATTTCTGCAAAATACAAGCAGGCTACGAAACAGGAATAATAAAAATGGAGCTGACGAAATGAACAAAAAACAAATACTTATTTGCGTCGCCTTGTCAATATTCTGCATACTTGCATTAAATAATCTATACGCAATTGAAGTTGAAGACGAAGTAAGTGGTACATGGACTATCGACGATTCGCCTGTAGTCGTCCTGGACACCATCTTTATCCCCGCTGAAGATACACTGATGATTGAACCCGGTGTAATAATAAATTTCAATGGTCCCTATTCGCTGTTGGTTTATGGTGAACTTCTTGCAGAGGGAGCGGTAGATGACTCCATAGTTTTTCATTCCGATGAAGACGAGGAATTCTGGTGTGGTATCAGGGCTGATAGTGGTGCTGTGGTAACATTAAGATATTGTATAGTCAGTAATTGCATCGTAGGTGATGAAGATAACTACGTCCGAGGCAGTGCTCTTTATTGTGAGGAAGCCGAATTGAATATCAGTAACTCCACTTTTTCAGACAATCAATGTTACTGGTGGGGTGGAGCTATATGCACATATTTTTGCCATCCCGTAACTATTGAAAGAAACTTATTTATAGAGAATTGTGGAGTCAGCGGTGGAGCATTGAGTATTAGGTTTTCCGGAGATATCAGGGTTGTTGAGAACCTGTTTATTGATAATTCCGCTTTAGGGTCTGGTGGAGCAATCGGGACTTGGGAATCACCTTTCGGGGAATTTACCATAACAGGAAATATGTTTATCGGTAACCAAGCAGGTTACAATGGCGGTGCATTAAGCTTGGGTCATCTCACCTTAGCAGAAGTGCAATATAACGTTTTTTCATATAATAGTGCTGGAAACGCGGGTGGAGCTATATATTTTGATCATTCTGCGAGACCTTTTCGATTCCATTCAAATACTATCGTATTTAACGAAAGTGAAATTGGTGGTGGTATCTGTGTTGTGGCTAATGAATGGAGTATTGTATCGAACTGTATATTCTGGGGAAACCGTGCCTATGAAGGACCTCAAGTTCACTTCTATGAAGATGTTGACGAGGTGATCTTATCCTATTGCGATATTGAAGGCGAATGGCTTGAGGAGTACAGTGATCATGTAATTCATGAAGATCCTCAATTCATCGATCATGATAACGACGACTTCCACCTGTCCGATGACTCGCCTTGCATCGACGCTGGCGACCCCGAGTCAGACCCTGACCCTGATGGCACCTTCCCCGACATCGGCGCATTCTTCTACCCGCAATGTAACATCAACGTTGAACCCGATACCGTTGAATTTGTAAATATTCAACCTGATGAGAGAGCGGAATTGGAACTGGAAATAATGAATATCGGTGTGCTGCCGCTTCTGATTGAGAGCTGGACGATTCACCCGGATAATATACCGTTCCGTATCAATGATTTAGAGCAGGAGTTTGAGCTTTCACCGGATTCATCCCGCGTCGTCACTATCAGTTTCGCACCCCTTGAAGAGCAAAGATATGAAGCCAGCCTGCTCATCGAATCCAATGATCGCGACGAGAATATACTCGAAATCCCGTTAGTCGGCACAGCATTGGGCGTTGGTTTGTCCGACGAAGCTCTGCCTACGGAATTTGCAGCAATGGGTATCTATCCGAATCCTTTCAACTCATCAACCGAGATCAGCTATAGCATTCCGCAATCCGGTGAAGTCAGCTTAAGGATCTACGACATCAAAGGCAGGCTCGTTAAGGAACTTGTTTCCGGTATGCAGCAAGCAGGCGCTAACCGTGTTACCTGGAACGGTCTTGACAGAAGTGGTTTGGAAGTTGCTTCAGGTATCTATTTATACAATATTTCCATTGAATATGATGCGGGCAATACTGAAAATATTGTAAACCGGATGGTTTTAATCCGATAATTGATAGTAGCGTAGGTGTCTCTGCCTGCGATCATTTATTTGTCATTCCCGCGAAAGCGGGAATCCAGAGTTTTCAAGTATTTAACACTCCATCTGGATTCCAGCTTTCCAGACTGTCCGAGAATAGATATTCACCCGTCGTCAGACGCCCTCGTCTGACGAAAAAACAAGGACTTAACTGGCAGACGAGGGCGTCTGCCAGCGGGATTTCAGCATTCTCGGACTGTCTGTTTCGCGGGAATGACAAAATAGGATGTTTTTCAGCAGAATCATTAAAATGAGAGAAAAATGATTAAGAAAATCTTTACTATTTTGTTGCTTCAATTCCTTTTATCTCCTCTTTTGTTCTCTGAAACTCACGTCGGAGGTCAAATGGAAGGTGGTGTATGGGATATTGAGGGGAGTCCTTATATAGTTGATACAAATGTGCGTTTTAGTGATGATGCCGATTTAATTATTGAACCCGGTGTAATTGTTTTATTTCGCTTTCATGTTAACATAGCAGGTGATAACCTAACAATAACAGCCGAAGGAACAATAGACGATTCAATATTGTTCATTCCTCTTAATTATGATGATCATGAAAGCTGGGGTGGTATAAATTTCAGAGGTGAGAATTCAACTGGTAGATTCGATTATTGTCATTTTTACGCAGTATTTGGTTATTTTTGTACATCAGAAGCTATTAGTGGTGCTTCATCACTTGAAGTCAGGCATTCAACATTCAATAGCCTTGCTAAAGGTATAGATGTAAGTGGTTCAGATTACATCATTGAAGACTGTTTATTTGACGGAATTGTATATGGGAGGGCTATTATACCACAAAGAGACGACAGTACAATCGTAAGACGATGTATATTTAAGAGGGTCTCCTATGGTCATGCAACTGTTAAGGGAATTGCTGATCACTGCATATTTTATAATACTTGTTTTGTACTATGCAATGACGGAGGCGGCAGCGTTACTAATTCGATCTTTTTAAGCCGCGGCGGCGGGACGGCGATTGTCGGTAACGCTGTTAACGTTTCAAACAATTGCTTTTATAATTATGCAGAAATAACCTCGGAAGATATCGAAGAAGTCGGCGTCCTCAACCGCGTCAACGCCAACGGCGATTCCACCGACAGATTCGGCAATGTGATACTCGACCCTCAGCTTGTTGGAGGAGACGACTTCCCCGACCAGCATTTCCTTCAAGACGATTCCCCCTGCATCGACGCCGGCAACCCGGAAGATGACCCCGACCCTGACGGCACCTTCCCTGACATCGGCGCGTTCTTCTACCCGCAATGTAACATCAACGTTGAACCTGATACCATTGAATTTATAAATATTCAGCCAGATGAGAGAGCGGAATTAGAATTGGAAATAATGAATATCGGTGTGCTGCCGCTTCTGATTGATAGCTGGACGATTCATCCGGTTAATATGCCGTTCCGCATTAATGATTTAGA
Source organism: Candidatus Hatepunaea meridiana (assembly GCA_030765125.1). Lineage (GTDB taxonomy): Bacteria > Electryoneota > AABM5-125-24 > Hatepunaeales > Hatepunaeaceae > Hatepunaea > Hatepunaea meridiana. The sequence continues at coordinate 24,803 of JAVCDD010000015.1, read as the reverse complement.
GCAGGAGTTTGAGCTTTCACCGGATTCATCCCGCGTCGTCACTATCAGTTTCGCACCCCTTGAAGAGCAAAGATATGAAGCCAGCCTGCTCATCGAATCCAATGACCGCGACGAAGATATACTCGAAATCCCGTTAGTCGGCACGGCATTGGGTGTTGGTTTGTCCGATACGGATCTGCCAACTGAATTTGCTGTAGCGGACATCTACCCCAACCCCTTCAATACTTCCACAAACATCCCTTATTCGCTCAATTCTCCGTCACGGGTAAGAATTGACATCTTCGATATAGAGGGCAGATTGATCTGCCGGTTGAACGAAGGTTTACGTAATGCCGGTTGGCACTCTGCTGCATGGAACGGAACTTCATCGAATGGTCGAACGGTTCCTACCGGAATATATTTCTATGAGATCGAGGCTGTAACGGAGCATGGGACCGTTTACAACGCGACCAGAAAGATGTCGGTTTTGAAATGAGGTGGTTCATGAAACGATTATTCTTTTTTGTTTTGGTTCTTGCGCCCTTATCGTTAGTCAATTCATTTGCGGACACGACCTGGGTGGAAGGAGAGGTTTCCGGTATATGGTCAACCGATGGAAGTCCATATATACTTACGGGTAGGGAACGTGCTATTTGGATCGCGGAGAATGATACTCTGATCATTGAACCGGGCGTTGAAGTGCTTTTCGAGTCTTCTCATGAACTTGTAGTTGAAGGTGCGAAGCTCATAACGGAGGGGACGGCAGATGACTCCATATTCTTCAGGGATATAGATAATAGATATGGCTGGTCATATATCTCGATAGAGGGGGACAGTGATTTCAGAGCGTCTTTCTGTGAATTCAGGCTTAAAGGATGCGATATGGAACTTGATATAGGTTCCGTCTCGATTTTTGGCGGGGAAGAATTAACCGCAACTCTTTCTCATTGCACTTTTGTAACTTCCTCGATCGGCCTAAGAACAAGTCGTAATTCAAATGTGTTTGTTACCGATTGTTATTTCACCTACTCTGGGCTACCTGTCAGGGAGAGGTTACGTGGTGGTTTCAGCTTAATACAGCGATGCGTCATTTACGGTAGTATGCGTGTTTTCCGCGGTGAAATATGCAATAATTGGTCAGGCGCTTTGTACGCTTATAACGAGACTTCGGTTTTTAACAATATCTTAGTGTGTCATAGGATCGCACTATCCGGAATCGATGATAATGTGGAGTATAACTGTTTCATGTTCAATGATCAGGAATTCGAGAACGTTGATATTGAGGGCATCGGCATCCTCGACCGGGTCAACGCCAACGGCGATTCGACGGACAGGTACGGCAACCTGTTTCAAGACCCGCTACAGGTCGGACCGATAGACAGCGTTTGGATCTACCCCGATTCTTACTATTTAACCTCCGACTCCCCTTGCATCGATGCCGGTGATCCCGAATCAGACCCCGACCCTGACGGCACACGTGCCGACATCGGCGCATTCTTCTACCCGCAATGCAATATCGATGTTGAACCGGATACCGTTGAATTTATTGGTGTTCAGATTGATGAGATAGTAGAATTGGAATTGGAAATAATGAATATCGGTGTGCTGCCGCTCCAGATTGAGAGCTGGACGATTCATCCGGTTAATATGCCGTTCAGCATCAATGATTTAGAGCAGGAGTTTGAGCTTTCACCGGATTCATCCCGCGTCGTCACTATCAGTTTCGCACCCCTTGTAGAGCAAAGATATGAAGCCAGCCTGCTCATCGAATCCAACGACCGCGATGAAGATATACTCGAAATCCCGTTAGTCGGCACAGCATTGGGCGTTGGTTTGTCCGACGAAGCTCTGCCTACGGAATTTGCAGCAATGGGTATCTATCCGAATCCTTTCAATTCATCAACCGAGATCGGCTACTCGCTCCCATTTGAGGCAGATGTCTCCATCAGCATCTATGATGTTTCCGGTTGTCTCATAACTGAACTGATTAATAACCGACAAACACCTGGTAATCATAGCGCAATCTGGTTTGGTATGAACCAAGCAGGAAACCCCGTCTCTTCGGGAGTATATTTCTACAGGTTTATTGCTAAGAATGATAACAATGTCCAGTATAGGAATATTCACCGAATGGTATTGTTGAAGTGAGGTAAGAAAGTAAGCACGTGAGCAAGTAAGCATGTAAGAAAAGTGCACCGAAAAGGAAGGCTGGATTCCGGATCAAGTCCGGAATGACAAAAGGGGAACCGGAATGACAAAAGGTAAAAGTGAGATAGGTGGACAGTATCACTACTGTCCACCTATCTCAATCTTATGGATACAATTATGAAAAACAAAATACTATTCTTATTCTTTTCAGCCCTGTTACTCTATAGTTTGGCTGGCGCTGAGACTCATATCGGCGGTTGGATCAGCGGACGGTTGACACAAGAAGGAAGTCCTTATATATGTGATCTTGATGGGGATCGAGGATTTGGAATAGAGAGAGGTGATACTTTAATCATCGAAGCCGGAATTACAGTACTCTTCCCTGCTAGTGGCGGGATCGGTTGTTGGGGTGTGCTGATCGCTGAAGGGACTGAGGATGATTCCATTACTTTTGATAAAGCAGGAGAAAGGAATTGGGGCGGCATTACCTTCATGGACACTACCTGGAATGAGGTTGAAATACAGGATGTGCTGTTTACATACTGCCAATTCAGAAATTGGAGACGCTATACCCAATTTTGGCCTGAACTTAATAACTTAATATTAGTTGGATCAAACGACCATAAACCGGTTTTCAGGAATTGCTCTTTTCAAGGAGAAGGACAAGTAATACACAGCTATTATGGATACGAGATGTACAAATGTAGATTCAGAATTAGGATAGAGCTTGACATAATCATTGAAACAAGATCACCTGATGTTTCTATAATTTCACAATGTGTTTTTGAAATGGCTAACGGTGGGGGTATCGTAATTACAGGAGAGTGTTCTTCTATTACTTCTATTTCAAACTGTCTCTTCTATCTACCCAATCGAGGGACTGCTATAACTGTTTGTGATTCCTGTCAGATTACCAACAATATCTTTATGGGTGAGGGATCTATGATTACGGTGATAGAAGGTGATTTTAATCAGGATTTTGCTATGCCTGAAATTAAGAATAATCTATTTTTCAATCGACGCGAAAATGCCGATCTAAATCTTTCCGAAGATTTAGAATTAGATGAGTTCGGAGTCCTTGACCGGGTTAATGTCAACGGCGATTCAACAGATGTTTTCGGCAATCTGTTTATGGATCCCGAGCTGGCAATGGAAGGTGATTTCCCGGAAAGCTATTTTCCCACCGAAGACTCTCCCTGCATAGACGCAGGTGATCCGACCGGCGATCCCGACCCTGACAGCACTACAGCCGACATTGGACCTTTCTTTTTTCCTCAATGCAATATCTTTGTGGAACCGGAATCAGTTGAATTCAATGATGTTCAGATGGATTATATTTCGGAAGCGGAATTGGAAATCAGCAACGTCGGTCTGGAACCACTCGATATCACTTGGTTAAGGATAATGCCTGACGATGCACCTTTCGATTTAGGCGACCAGGACAATCACCTTGAACTCCCCCCCGATTCATCGCATACCTTGATGATTTATTTCTATCCCCCGGATGAAGGCGAATATGAAGCCGTTCTTCTAATCGAGTCCAATGATAGAGACGAGGGTGAACTCGAAATCCAGTTAATTGGCACGGCGTTAGGCGTTGAATTGTCCGACGAAGCTCTGCCAATGGAATTTGCTATAATGGGTATCTATCCTAATCCTTTCAATTCATCAACCGAGATCGGCTACTCGCTCCCATTTGAGGCAGATGTTTGTATCAGCATCTATGATGTCGCCGGTCGTCTCATAACAGAACTGATTAATAAACGACAAACGCCTGGCAATCATAGCGCGATCTGGTTTGGTATGAACCAAGCAGGAAACCCCGTCTCTTCGGGAGTATATTTCTACAGGTTTATTGCTAAGAATGATAACAATGTTCAATACAGAAATGTCAGTCGGATGGTATTGTTGAAGTGAGCAAGTAGGCAAGTGAGAAAGTGAGAAAGACTGGATTCCGAATCAAGTCCGGAATATTCATTCAACAGATTGCACAACGCAACATGAAAATTCAACCTGCTGTCAGGGCGCCGTCCCTGACGGCAATGCTCCCGGTTATGCTGTCAACCACGGCGGGTTGACAGCGGGGCGCTACTTTCAAAGGAATAACAACGATTGGGGGACAAACACCCATCAACCAATCTCTTCAACAATCCTGACAAGCTCAAAGATATCGTCAATATCATAATCCGCTCCCGATATTTCAATTTCGCGCGGGTCGCCGTAGCGGGCAAATACGGTATGTATTCCGACGTTCTTAGCGCCTACAATGTCGCGGTCGGGCCAATCTCCAATCATTAATGCTTCTGAAGGTTGTATCCCCAACTTGCTAAGAGCATATTGAAATGGCAGAGGTGATGGCTTTAAAGCGCCGGTGTCCTCGGATACAACAACCTCATCGAACAGGTGGTGAAGTTGTAAATAGCAGAGCCTTTGCCACGCCTGCTTTGCGGGAGCGTCTGTAATAATAGCAAGTTTAATTCCACGCTTGGCGAGGGTTGTAAGTGTTGTAGTTACGTGCGGGAAGAGCGTTAACGCATCCTCATTAGCCTTACGATAAGCAACTACTCCGGCAGCTAACATCTTGTATTTAATCTCACCGTATTTATCTATTAGAAAACGATCAAATACTGATTGATACTCAATACCCTCCTCTTTGTAGATTTGCATAATGAGATCGTATGCTTCCTTGAAACTTCCCTGCAATCCGGAGTCCAGCATTGCGCTTACGGCAGCTTTTACCGCCGATTTCTTCGCCCGGAAGAAGTCAACAAGGGTGTTATCGAGGTCGAAAAAGACAGCTTTTATCATAATTTATTGATCCTCTTTGATGTTGTGATGTTGTAATGTTGTAATGTTGTGATTAACATTTCCACTTTACAGTTTTTTCCTCATTCCCAACTTGATTGGGAATCCAGAGAATTCAAGGGCTTACTGGATTCCCAATCAAGTTGGGAATGAGGAAATTACGAACTGGGAAATGTTAGATTGTAATTTGAAATCACAACATTACAACATCTCAACATTACAACATTTATAGTTACCTCATTCTATGTTTACGACATTTTGTCAGAGGTCTGGAATCCTGCCTGAAAACCTCAACTACTTTATTCGGGCAGTATGGTGTAGCTATTTGTTTGGTATCCAGACAGATTGTAACTTTGACTACTCCAGTGGGCATTTCGAACTTCTCATCTTCGAATTCAAGCGAATCATACGCCATTTTCATAAACTTAGCCCAGATCGGCAGGGCAGCGGCGGCTCCAGAATATCCTGCGCCAAGCCTTTCCTGTGGATCGTCAAGACCTACCCAGACACCACATACCAATTGCGGTGTGAAACCGATAAACCAGGCATCGGTGAAATCGTTAGTAGTTCCGGTTTTACCGGCAGCGGGTGCTCTAAAGTCGTATTTCCAGCGCGCCGATCCGCCCGTCCCGCGATTAATAACCGTTTGTAACAAATCGGTCATTATGTAAGAAGTCTCAGCCGATATTGCAACCTTGCGCTGAATGGGATACGTGATGATGTTTTCGCCAAAGCGGTCGTTTATCTTTAGTATTGAACGCGGTGTATGATAGATTCCACCCGCGGCAAACACTGAAAAAGCAGAGACCATCTCAATAGGTATAACTCCCGAAGCGCCTAACGCCACCGCGTCAACCGCTGCTATTCGCGTGGTTATTCCCATTTGTTTAGCATATTTCACCACCATTCGTGGAGGTACGACCTCCTGCACCAACCTTGCGGCAACGAGGTTTAACGATCTGCGCAGCCCTTCCCGAAGAGTTGTTAAACCGCCGTGAGAATGATCGTAGTTCTGCGGTACCCATCTTTTTCCGTCCGGCATTGTCAGGACAACGTCCTGATTCAACAGTTCAAAAGTAGTCGAATAGCCGTTATCAATTGCGGTCATATATGCAAAGGGTTTGAACACAGATCCGGGCTGGCGGACAGCTTGCACTGCTCGATTGAACTTTGATTCCTTGAAATTGCGTCCGCCAATCATTGCCAGGATGTCACCGGAATGTGGATCCAAAGCCACTAAAGCTACCTGTAATTTAGAACGTGCTGAGAATATCGAGTCAATTATTACGCTATCGGATAAGGCGCGTTTGATATCTGGTGGTTCTTCCGGACCGTATAGAGTAGAACAGATTTCGGTTAACGACCTCTTTATGAAACGTTTTCTATAAAGAGGCTGCATGTTTGTAAGGTGTGAATCGACAGCAATTTCTGCAAATACTTGCAGGCTGGAATCTAAAGTTGTCTGAACGGTTAAGCCATCGGTCAGATAACTAAAACCTCGATTTTTACCTTCTTCCGACAGATTTTGCCGGATCGTTTCAGTAAAATAGGGCGCAATCCCCAACGAGGTTTCTTTGGAGCGAGGAACAACATTGAGCGTCTCTGCTACAGCCATTGCATACTGATGTTGAGAAATGACATTTTCCACCAGCATCCTCTTGAGGACAAGGTTTCGTCTCGCCAGCGATCTATCAAAGTGGAAATACGGTGAGTAGTGCGACGGCGCTTTCGGCAGAGCTGCTAAGAGGGCTGATTCAGCAAGGGTCAAATCTCTTGCTGACTTATCGAAATAGAGCTTTGCGGCTGATCCAATTCCATAAGCGCCGTGTCCCAGTGGAATTTGGGTCAGATACATCTCAAGGATTTCGTTCTTCGAATAATTACGCTCAATCTGAATAGAAGCCAGCGTCTCTTGAATTTTACGACCGAAGGTGCGTCTTTTATGGAGGTAAAGATCGCGTGCTAATTGCTGAGTAACAGTAGAGGCGCCCTGGCGTAGGCTGAGGGTAAGGACGTCAATCACGGCAGCGCGGGTTATTCCGATCAAATCTACTCCCCAATGATCGTAGAATCGGGTGTCCTCGATAGTAAGAATGGCGTCGATTGTATGCTGGGGAATCTGGTCTAACGGCACCATAATCCGGCGTTGGCTGTACAACTCAAATATTAGCTTATCATCACGATCGAGGATACGAGTAGTCAACCGCGGTTCATAGCCTCTTAGTTTCTGCAGATCAGGCAAACCGGACGAAAGGAACCATAGTAACAGACCGATCCCGGATAGTCCGATGAAAACTATTACAAAACCTGATGTGATTGTACGGACAAAATCATTAGGTCCGAGAAATCGCCAGATACTACTTGTTAAACTGGATAAAAATCGCCAGATTCTTTTTAGCATATTTGTTTAATTTGATTTCACGATGAAGATAAATCGGCTTTGGGCTTTTGGCTAAAGCCCAAAGCCATCTTCGCTCCCTTCGTGGTGAAGTATTATTCCTCAAAGAATTCCAATTCCATCTCGTCTTCCTTGAACACCCCATAGCTGTGTTTTTTCATCCATTCACCGATAGAAAAAAAACCGCCGTTATGGTGTGGAAACATTTTTGCCTCATGTATATGCCCCATTACTACGAAATTAAAACCGGAGTCCAGCTTTCTGTCAGCATAATTGGTGTAATACTCTAATCTGCCAGCCTTCGGGTTACCACCTGTAATACGAGAGTGTTTCGATATGCAGCGTGCGAACCAGATTCCTAAATCAGGATGGACTAATTTGTATATTTTCTCAGTCATTTTCCAGCGTACAAGTCCTCTTAGAATACGGTAACCATGGTCACTTTTTGCAATTCCATCACCATGAATTATATGGAATTTCCTGCTGTCGATTTCAACGTCTATCGGTTCACGTGAAATCGTAAGATCAACCTCGTTTTTTAGGAAATTCCCTAAGTGTCCATCGTGATTTCCGGCAATGTATATGATGTCTATATTCTTCTTTCTCAGATTAGATAGTTCGGTCAAAATCGGGAATGCGGCGCTCGGGACGGAATACCGCCATTCAAACCAGAAGTCGAAGAGATCCCCAACAATAAACAGCGTTCTTGCATCAGAGGCAATCTTACGCAGGAATCGTACTACTGTCGGAGTCCATTCCTCTTGCCCTGGTCGAGGTATCAATGGCAGATGGCAGTCGGATAAGAAATATGCCGGTGAATGATATTTGTTCATTTGATAGTTTATTTAGCGTTTTATATTAAATGGCTTTAGGCTCTGGGCTCTGGGCTTAAATCCAAAGCCTCTTATTTCCTCCTATGCGCGTGATAAGCTGAAGCCTGATCCGCCGGTAAAATGACCATTTCTGTGATATTAGAATGTGGTGGACGAGTAGCGCAGAACAGTACCGCTTCTGCAATATCCTGTGCTGTTAACGGTGTTAGTCCATCATAAACACTATCGGCTTTGACATCATCTCGTTTGAGACGAACCCGCGAGAACTCCGTTTTTGTCATACCAGGATCAACCGTAGAGACGCGGATCGGTGTATCAACCATGTCCATCAGCATTCCCTGCGTGAGTGCGCGCACGGCGAACTTTGTCGCACAATAAACCGTACCATTCGGATATGGTTGTCTTCCGGCAATTGAGCCTATATTGATGATGTGCCCATTTCCACGCTCAATCATCCCTGGAATAACCGCTCTGGTTATATAGAGCAATCCTTTGAGGTTGGTGTCTATCATCTCATCCCAGTCGCGAATATTGCCGTTTTGTATTGAATCCAATCCTCGCGCCAGTCCGGCGTTATTGATAAGAATATCAATATTCTGAAATTCAACAGGCAAATTGTGAATAAATTCCTCAACCTGTATATTATCTCGCACATCGAGAGGTGACACGCGACATTTAATATTACATTTCGTAGTTAACTCATCAGCCATCTTTACGAGGCGTTCGTGTCGTCTGGCAGCTAAAACAAGATTTGCTCCTTCAGCAGCAAACGCATTAGCGCAAGCCTCTCCAATTCCGGCGGAAGCGCCAGTGATGAGTATGGTTTTATTTTTTAGCATATTTACCATTATCGAAATAATTGACTTGTTACAAAAATCCCGAAGGGGTTGAATAAACAGTGAAATATGGGAACAGTATACCTATTTTTCTAAATAGTGTCTGACCGAAAACCCTTCTTTTGTCATTCCCGCGAAGGCGGGAATCCAGATAACTTATTGTTTCTCCTGGATTCCCGCCTTCGCGGGAATGACAAAAGAGGGTTAATATTCAGAAAAATGAGGGTTTTCGTTCAGACACTAAATACTGTTGGTCTTTCTAAAACTACTCATAAAAATAGGTATACTGTCCCCATATTTCACTAAGGGTCTGCAATTTAATTCGGTGGGTTTCACCCACCGCTATTCATATTCATTCCCTTCGGGAATGCGTGGTCTTTTATTCTTTGGATTAAACCTATAATTTTACTATATTCAAACAGAGAAGTCAAGCGATACAATGATTATAAACATAAATATCCTATGAGCCGAGCGCCAAAAGAATTCAAAGTAAATATCCCCGAAGATCGAACAGCGCAATATCCTGCAGAAATGCGTGATGATTCCAGGTTGCTGATAGTTGATCGAGGTCGAAAAACGGTTAATGATGCCGGTCGGTTTCGAAATATTGTCGAATATATTGGCGGAGATCTTATTCTTATAAATGAAACGCGCGTTTTGCCGGTAAGCGTGGATGGACGACGCTCCAGTGGAGGGAAGATCAATATCCTGTTTCTGTCTTCCGACATTCAGACGATAGGCTTGGAAGGTGAAATAGAAGCCTTAGTCAATCCCGGACGACGTTTACGTAGTGGCGTTTGTCTACATTTACCCGATGATGCCCGTTTGCTGCTAAAGGATAAAACAACCGATGGTAAATGGCGTGGAACCTGGTTATGCGGTGAAAGCAAACGTCCTTTTGCGGAATGGTTGTATCATGTCGGACAACCGCCGCTGCCACCGTACATTCGCAGACCAGTGGAGACCACAGACGTTGAACGCTATCAGACTGTCTATGCTCGCCAACCGGGATCATTAGCGGCGCCAACCGCAGGATTTCACTTCACCAGGGAATTGATAGATAAATTGATAACTTCGGGTTGTGATATTGTTTCTATAACTCTGGACGTCGGATTAGGAACATTTATTCCAATCCGCTCTGAAGACCTGTCAGCTCATAGAATGCACGAGGAACGTTATTACATACCGAATCAAACCATAGAACAGATAGACTCAGCCAAACAGTCGAGTAGAAATATAACGGTGGTAGGAACAACGGTTGTACGCGCTCTTGAGGATGCTGCTGCCGACGGTCTGCCAATTCGCAGTGGTGAATATACAGCAGATATTTTTATTTATCCACCTTACCAGTTCAAAGTCGTTGACCGGCTGCTTACTAACTTTCATCGTCCTGATTCAACTCTGCTTCAATTAACAGCGGCTTTGATAGGATGGGATTTGCTCAATCTTGCATATCAAACAGCGCTGGAGGGCGGATTTCGCTTCTACAGCTATGGGGATGCGATGCTGATAGTGTAAGGATGAAGGACGAAGGACGAAAGATGAAGGATGAAAGTGAAATAATGATGAAGTTTGTAACGATAATTGCTACTGTAATTGACTATTAATTGTATAGTGTATATATTTATTGTTTACCCGCTGTCATGGCACCGTCACTGACAGCACCGCTTATACTATCATTAGCGGTGGATTGACAGCAGGAAGGTATATTGATAATGGAGGATTAATTTGCGTCATATTAGATATATTAATCGCTTTAAAACCTGTTCAGCAATAACAGGCGTTGGTTTAGCTATATTGTTTTGTCTTTTTTCCCTTACAGGCACGGCTTTGGTTCTCGCCGAAACTACCGATAATGCTGAATTAAGTCTATTGCCCAACAAGGTAGATACCACAGTTAATGCTGAAGTTGTTGCAACTGCTCATATTTCTGATACATCTCAAAATGAGATTAATGAACTGGATCATACCGATCATTCATCAAGCGACGACCATCATACTGAAGACAAATATGGCTTTCATGCTGCGGCAGAGAAGATGGCGAGAGAACTACCGCTTTGGGCAGGGTTGCCATTTGCAGGAATATTGCTGTCAATAGCGTTTTTTCCGTTAATTTTACCACACTTCTGGCATAAACACTTCCCCAAGGTTTCCTTTGCCTGGTCTTTAGTCTTCGCAATTCCCTTTATCTTCGTTTACAAGGGATTGGCTATATATGAGATACTCCATATTTATCTGATTGACTATATTCCGTTCATTATCCTGCTCTGGGGATTGTATACCGTCTCAGGAGGTATTCTCTTGCGGGGTTCTTTGGTTGGTACGCCTAAGCTTAACCTCAAATTACTACTGATTGGAACTATCCTCGCCTCCTGGATGGGAACGACTGGCGCAGCTATGTTGTTGATCCGACCGATTCTCCGCGCTAATGCCTATCGCAAGAACAAAGTGCATATAATCATCTTCTTCATTTTCTTGGTTGCCAACGTCGGTGGATCATTAACGCCCTTGGGTGATCCTCCGCTGTTCCTCGGCTTCCTGCACGGAGTACCGTTCTTCTGGACGTTTAATATATTCCCGCACTTTGCGCTGACAGCAGTGATCCTGCTGGTGATATTTTATATTCTGGACAGTATCATTTACAAGCGGGAAGGAGTTAAACCGCCTGAAAAGAATGAAAAGGATGCTGGAAAATATCCCCTACGGCTTGAAGGTGTGCATAACTTTCTGTTCCTGGGTGGGATTCTTGCCTTTGTGTTAATGTCAGGGACATGGAAGCCGGGGCATATCAACGTTTATGGCGTTCATTTGGAATTGCAGAACGTTGCGCGAGACCTGGGTATTATTATGATGGGCATTCTATCCCTGAAAACAACGCACATAGCGATTCGCAAGGATAACGATTTTTCATGGTTTCCCATTATGGAAGTGGCTTATTTGTTTGCGGGGATATTTATGTGTATCATTCCAATGCTGGCGATGCTCCACGCCGGCAGTGCGGGTTCGATGGCGTTTATAGTCGAAATGGTCAAGAAACCAATACATTATTTCTGGATAACCGGTGCGCTTTCGAGTTTTCTTGATAATGCGCCTACTTATCTAACGTTCTTTAATCTGGCGCTCGGCAGGCTTGGATTAAGCGAGCCACAAGTAACGCAAATCCTGACGGGGATGTCGCACGTTGTTGGTCCTGAATTCGTAACTTATCTGAAGGGAATATCCACCGGCGCAGTTTTCTTCGGCGCTATGACCTATATCGGCAATGCGCCTAATTTTATGGTCAGGTCAATTGCTGAAGAACAGGGAATTAAGATGCCGAGTTTCTTTGGATATATGCTGTGGTCTGGAGTTTTCCTGCTGCCGGTGTTTGTGATTGTTACACTGGTGTTCTTCATTTAATATTCAGAGTTTAGAGTTCGCGCTTTAGCGTGTTTTTCTCGGTCTGCTGTCAGAGCGCCGTCCCTGACAGCAACACTCTTGACAATTCTGTCAACCGCGGCGGGATTGACAGCGCGGAAGCAACCTGAAGGTTGAACTCTGAACTTCAATTTTAAAGTGAATAATATTCATTAAACCAAAGCATAAAACCAACAACCTTGACTTAGTTATGAAAATAACACTATATTACATAGCTTTACTAAATTATAAAGGATTTATAAAATGTATGCAATCGTAAAAATCCTGGGGAGACAGTATTGTGCTTCTCCGGATGAAGAAATAAAAGTCGACAAACTAAAGGCTGAACCTGGTGACGATGTAACGATCACCGATGTGATAATGTATGCCGAAGGTGAAAATACCGAGATCGGCACGCCTCGTGTACCATATCAGGTTAAACTCGAGGTAATCGAGCATGGTCGCCATCGCAAGGTAATCTCGCGAGTGTTCAAGCGACGCGGTGGGATGCGCAGGAAGCTCGGACACCGCCAGCAATACTCCTTAGTTAAAGTTAAATCAATAGATAAAGGGGAATAGAAAATGGCTCATAAAAAAGGCGGCGGCAGTTCTCGCAACGGGCGTGATTCAAAACCCAAAATGTTAGGCGTTAAACGTTACGGTGGTCAAGCCGTCAGAACCGGAACGATCATCCTTCGCCAGCGCGGCACCAGGCATCATCCGGGTCGCAATGTAGGCTGCGGAAGGGATCACACACTCTTTGCACTGATTGACGGCAAGGTCAAGTTTGAGCGCTTTCGGGGACGGCAGGCGGTTAGTGTTTATAACGAGTAGTAAAAACGCACACTTTTAAAACTCAATATGTAGTCGATGAAAGCGGTAAACGTATCAGTGTTCAGCTCGATATAGATGACTTTCTACAACTTATTGAAGAACTTGAAGAGCAGGAAGATATTCGTGCTTATGATGAAGCAAAGGCTTCAGATGATGAAGTTATTCCTTTTAATCAAGCTGTTGAGGAAATCGAGCGTAAACGCCTGTAAGCTATGAATTTATCATGATTATACCTAATCTAAAACTACCAATGAAAGCAATCAGACGCCTCTGCCAAGAGTACTATGTTCGCGAGCTGGCTCTATTCGGATCAGTTCTTAGGGATGACTTCCGCACTGATAGCGACGTGGACTTTCTTGTTCAATTCGAGGAGGATGCATCAATAGGTTTTTTTGAACTGACCGGTATGCAAAATGCACTTAGTGATCTATTAAAACGAAAAGTTGATCTCGTTGTTAAAGATGGTCTTAAGCCAATTATACGTGATAGCGTCATCAACAGCTCAAGGGTGATTTATGCGCAGTGAGGAATTATATCTCTACGATCTCGAAGCCTAAAGCCTAAATTAATAGATTTACCCATCATATTTACTTATAACAAAAATTAAAAACAAATAATCATCACCAAAAACAGGAGGACAATTGAATTGTCCAAGTTGTGAAAAAGAGGTTGCACCCGATTCAGTTTTGTGCTCGTGGTGCAATGTTTTCATTCCAGTGCCGGAAAAAGGGAAAAAGGCTGGTTTTTTCGCACGCTTTATAGCGTTGCTTATTGATCCGCTTATTGCAGTTATTCTTGTCTTTATTGGTACAGGGATAATCGGAGGTATCTTCTCGATAATCTCTGATAAATTGGGCGCTATTATGGGTATAACTGCCGCGGTCGTACTTCCCATATTATATCTTATTTGGTTCCTTACACTTTTAAAAGAAGGAGTAACTCCCGGTAAAAGGATTTTAGGTCTTCACGTTGTCAACTATCAAACAGGAGAAAATCCGGGACTCGGTAAAATGATTCTACGCGAGATTGTCGGAAGAATTATAAGTATGCTCTTCCTGTCATTGGGCTATTGGTGGGCTTTATTCGATAAGAATTCACAAGCCTGGCATGATAAGTTAGCCGGAACGATTGTTTTAAAGGCTGAGAAATAGGTTTAATCCTGTACGGTAGGACAGACATTCCTGTTTGTCGTTTATCAGTAGGATAGACGCTCCTGCCTGTTAACCAATATTCTACTATCCTTGAATTGATTTTCAAGTGATTGCGGATAACTATGTCCTTTTTTTACGTTAAATAGCATCAGAATATCGAAGGAAAGCAAATTGGATCCTCAACTTGCTGAAATAGTTAAAAAGATAACCGCATATATCAATCCGGTTAAGATATTTCTATTCGGATCGAGGGCACGGGGTGATGCACGACTGGATAGCGATTATGACTTAGCGATTATTTACGACGGTGATAAATCTAAAGGCGACGTAGAGTTAGATATATACAGGCTATTTATGAGTTCTATGTTGTCATTGGATGTTTTTATCTTAACTTCTGAAGAACTTGAGCGGTTTAAGCCTATTGCCACTACTTTAGCCCGTGAGATCACTGAAAATGGTGTAGTTGTCTTTGGATAATGCGGAGAAGGAGATGGCTTTTGTAAAGGGAAAAATTAGGAATTCAACTTTGGAGGTAAACTTGAATGAGACATTAAATGATGAATTGCTTACATTTAGTTCCGATCACTTATGGATCAGCGATAACTTAGAAACCCTATTAGAGCAATATTCTGATCAGTGGATTGCGGTTAAGAATTGTAAAATTATCGCCAGCGATCCGGATCTGGAAGGGCTGATGTCCAAATTACCAGACCCACCGCATACGTGTGTCGAATATATTACTCGAGAACCTATAGAGATGGTGCTGTGATCATTCAGGGGCGTTTTATTGGCAATGCACCATATTTAGCTATTTATCTCAATTCCACCGGTTTTCAAGGATTAGTTTGGCTTCTTGCAGACACAGGAGCATCTCGTACAACCCTTTTGGATCGTGATGTCAGGCTATTGGATATTCCGGTTGAGTTACTCAAGCCATCCTCTCTGCCTATTGTTGGCATTGGAGGAAGTGTTCGATCATTTCAATTGCAAAATGTAGACATCAAATTTGCTTCAAATGAAAGCAATGTTGTTTTTAGACAAGATATATGGGTTGTACAACATGATTTAGATAGGCTGCCCCCCGATGAAGTTGCGCGCATTATCAGACTCCCATCTGTGTTGGGACGTGATTTGATCAACCAGTTTCGCTTTGTGTGCGACTATCAAGCCGGTATTGTTCAATTAGAAAGATAAAGCGGAAAACTGAAGAGGATATGATTGATGATATGCGATAATTGCGATAGAGAGCGCGTTCGCATCCACCATATAACCCGTACTTATGACGAGGGAGAAGATCTGCTTGTGATAGAGAATGTCCCGATAATCTCTTGCCCAAACTGCAGCGAAAGTTATCTGACCGCAGAAACGGTGCATCAGATTGACCGGATTATGCAACATCGTAGGGAATTTGCGGTTAGGCGGGAGGTTGAGGTAGTGGAGTTTGTAACAGGAAATTGAAAACAAATTTTAATAAATCGTAATAATCACACATTAACACTCACATATATAGGAGGTTAAAATGGCATTTTCACCATTTACCAAGGAAGATTTTGAATTAATGGAACAGGAAAAGAAAAAACCTATTCCTAAACCACTAGAAAATAAGATCAACGAACTCAGAAATGAACTTGATAATTTTACTGAATTTAAACTAGAATATTTCGAGAAGCATATAGTAAGAAAAAAAATGAGAAGTAGAGACGATCTGGTTTTTGGTCATCCCAGAGGTTCTTCTAAACATTGGTTTTTATTTAATGTTGGAGGAGACCAGAACCAAGTTCAGTTAAATATTGGTATGTGGTCAGAATTTATAAGAGTGGGACTTGGCTTTCAGATAGGCAGACAGGTAAATCCAAAACCTCCCGCTTTTCAAGTACTACAGACATTTCTTTGTATCAGACCACCATTGCCATTTAGGGATGCATTTTATAATTGTGTTAAAGAGAATGGTTTTGTAACTCAATTTCAACATAAGTATAATGAAGATATCGATTTAGAGACATTCATAATTCCTCCAGATAGTAAACCTGTATTCATTTTCATTGGTAAACTTTGGAACATCAGTGAGGCTATTACAAAGACACCCAAAGATTACCGAAGGGTATTCAATAAGCTTATGCCGTTCTATGAAGAACTGATTTTAGCAGGAGGAAGATACAGCTCTTATCCACATGATTTACAGTAAGGAGATAAGAATGAAGTACCGAATGATTCTGTTCTTGGTAACTCTGTTTCTTGTCTCGACTTCTGGTGCAGAAGATACACTTACAATGGGACTCTATGATGAGGTGTCCGTTGGCTCTTTAACCTATAAGGTTTATGGTTGCGAGTTTGTTACCTCTTTGGTGGTTGACCGTGGAATAATAGTGGAGAATGTCTTTCCAGAGGGTGTGTTTCTTGTGGTTTACCACGCAATTCATAATTCAAAAGACAAGGCATTAGTTACTACTGGTTGGACCTGGCATGTGGTGGACTCGCAGGGTCGGGAGTATGAGTGCTCCGATGAGGCGGCTAATATTCTTGAGAAGCGTTATATTGAAAGGGTTAATGCTTACAACGAGTCACTTGACAATCTGCATAGATTAGGAGTTACTGATGCAGACATCCTCAAATCCACAGGAGGTCGACCTTTCAGGGCTGATCCCAAGTACCCAGCTTGGTCGGATTGCAGCCCTGCTGATAAGCCCACTCAATTTATGAAGAGTCTCCATCCGTCTTGGCCTACTTTTGCCAGTGCCAATGAGTGGACAAGGTGTGTTGTGGTCTATGATGTACCTACAAAGTCCGACAGTTATATGTGGAGATTGGGTTTTACGGACTCAATAGTTGTACGGAACAAACTTACTAATCTCTGGTGGGAAGACATGGATGTGCCTGATGTGAGGCTTACTCCTGCTGATTAACTTGTTCTTAGCCTTTAAAAGACGGAGGCGAAGAAGAAAATAATGAAACAAAATAAATTCCCTCCCGGTTGGGATGAAGATCGAGTCCGCCGCGTTCTATCTCACTACGAGAATCAAACAGAAGAAGAAGCGGTAGCCGAAGATGAAGCTGCTTATGAACACGATGGCTTTTGTATGTTAGATATTCCTAATGAACTGGTTCCAAGAGTTCGCAGGCTAATTTCGCAATACCAGTCAGGAAAGTCAATCTAATGGAATTATCTTACGATCCCCGTTATAACATCGCTTATTTGAGGCTGAAGGATGCTCTAACTTCGGTTAACACCATTCAATGGAGTAAATAATGACTCAACGAGTAAAAGACATAATGAGAATAGTTAAGAAATTAGAAGAACCGGAAAAGAATGACCTGATTCGTCAATTATTAGGCGATGATTCGCTTTTTGAAGATCTGGAAGACGCAATGATTATCGCTTCTCAACAAGGTGAACCAACGATAGATTACGATACACTTATACAAGAACTGCGCAAGGAAGGTCGTCCCGTTTGAGGTGGATTGTAAGATTTACTCCTCGCGCCCAGCGCGAGATGCGAAAATTTACCGATAAAGTTATTCAACAGGTTGACCGTAAAATCGTTGAGTTGAAAAACAATCCCTTTCCTAGTTGGAGCAATTAAGCTTAAAATAGGGGCAGGCTATCGTCTTCGTGTTGGTAACTGGCGGGTTATTTATACAATTAATTCAAAGGAACAGATAGTTACTATTTATAGTGTTTGTCACCGAAGCAAGGCGTATAAATAGATACTGCGCTTAACAATACGGCAATCAAACAATCAAACAACAATTAATTTAATTCTTACAAAACTGGAGAAAAAATGGCAAGAAAGAAAATCACACTAATCGGCGGCGGTCAAATTGGCGGCATTCAAGCGCTGATGTGTGCTCAGAAACAATTAGGCGACGTAGTAATGCTTGATATTCCCGAAATGGAGGGAATGGTCAAGGGCAAGATGCTGGACATCGCTGAGTCGCAGGCTGTTGGCGGTTATGACGCTAAACTAACCGGCACATCTGACTATGCGGACATCGCAGGTTCGGACGTAGTTATCGTTACTGCTGGGCTGCCCCGCAAACCGGGTATGACCCGCGACGATCTGCTCGACGTCAACGTCAAGATCATCAGCAACGTTGCAAATAATGTAAAGAAATATTGCCCCGACGCCTTCTGCATTATCGTTACCAACCCACTGGATTCGATGGTCTATGGCTTTAAGAAGATCACTGGGTTTTCAAAGAATATGGTATGCGGTATGGCTGGAGTGCTGGACACATCTCGCTTCCGTTCATTCGTGGCAATGGAACTGGACGTTTCAGTTGAAGACGTCGCAGCGACGGTGCTCGGCGGACACGGTCCGACAATGGTTCCGCTGCCCAGGCTGTGCACGGTTGGCGGTATTCCCTTGAACGAAGTAATGTCACAAGAGAAGATTGACGCTATCGTTACTCGCACTCGCGAGGCAGGCACCGAGATCGTCAAACTGCTCGGCAACGGCTCAGCCTTCTTCTCACCGGCAGCTTCATCGCTTATGATGGCGGAGGCTTACCTGTTAGACAAGAAAAGCGTCCTTACGGCGGCAGCTTATCTTGAAGGCGAGTATGGCATCGATGGTTACTACCTCGGCGTACCGGTTGTCATCGGCGCTGGCGGTGTAGAGAAAATAGTTGAAGTCAAGCTGACCGGCGACGAACAAGCGCTGCTGGATAATTCACTGAAAGCCGTTAAGACTGCGGTTGTTGAAGTGGATGAGCGGACTTGATGAATGGTTGTGTTGTCGGGTGATGGCGCCCGACAACACATTAAAACGTCAGGTAATATCACGAGCAGGGAAAGTGTCTCTGCCCTCTAAATAATAGGAACTACTCAGTATTATGTTTGAAGAAGAATTAAAAACCAGAGAAATCCCAGTACAAAAACGCGATTTCTATCATAAACTAAGAAACCGCATTAAAGGTTGGAAAAGCGGAAAACATTCGGATAATAAGTGGATAGAATACGTTGTTTTAGCTCCCGACCTTTTTCATCTTTTAGTTAAGTTATCTCTTGACAAGGACATACCAACTAAAAAGAAGGTAAAATTAGCCTTTGCTATCACCTACTTTGCTTCCCCAATAGACTTAATACCGGATTTCATCCCCATTGTAGGTTTACTCGACGACATCGTTGTCGCGGCTTATGTCTTGAATGACCTCTTGAACAACGTTGAGCCTGAAGTTATACAGCGAAATTGGGCAGGTGAAGATGATATCCTGGAGCTTATCAAGAAGCTGATGAATGATGCTGATAAAATGGTCGGTGAAGGATTATACCGAAGGTTGGTTAATTTATTAAAGACGAAGACTGATACCAAAGTACCTGAAACTAATTAGGTCTACTGCAAGAATCCCGATTTACTGGAATTTTGATCATCTTCTGTCATATCAATGAAACAGGATGTCCAAAACAGGAAACCGGGAGCGACAGGCCCCCTGCCTGTCGTTTATGTTGATAGATATCTATATATTGACTGTACAGACACGATAGGTTAGCACATAAATCAACCCGTTGTCAGACTCCCCCGTCTGACAGCAATATATAGTTATAGCATGCACTTAACTGTCAGACGGAGGCGTCTGTCAGCGGGTTAGAGTTTATGACAACCTTATTTGTCAGTACAATTAACCGTCAGGCGTTCCCGCCTGACGCTACTGATTGGTCATTCTCGATCAGCTTATTTCGCTGGAATATTCATGTTACGTCCTACACCACGGAGCATGAAAATCGGAGTGCTCAAGCTTGCTTGAACATTGCCGAAGCAAGCTTCGACACTCCGGTAATAGCATCCTTGAAATTTACTTCCAAAGGAATGACAAAATGAGGAAATTATTATTAAACATTGGAGTTTTTCAGTAGACCTTAATTAGAGAAGACAGATGCCCCTCAATGAGTCAATATCCAAAGAAATTCCCTCACAGCAACGAGATTTCTACCAAAAACTAAGAAACCGCATCAAAGGCTTCCGAGGTAAAAAATATGCCGATCATAAATGGATAGAACTCGCTGTATTAGCCCCTGATCTTTTTCATCTCTTTGTGAAGTTGTCTCTTGACAAAGACGTACCCCCCAGACATAAAGCCCAATTGCTCATAGCTATCGCTTACTTTACTTCACCAATAAATTTTCTGACGGGCTTAATCCCCATAAGCGCTTAAATAAGAACTTGACATTAACATATTTGTTTATTATATTTAACCTCATGAACAATGTTGCTCCTGAAGTTGTCCAGCGTAATTGGGCTGGGGAAGGGGACATTCTGGAGATTGTCAAGCGCCTAATGTGTGCAGCGGATAAAATGGTCGGTAAAGGGATGTTTCTGAAGTTGACAAAGGTGTTTAAATCATAGAGATTATGTTGTAATGTTGTAATGTTGTGATTACTTGTAACTTGCTCAATCCCACAGGCAGAGACGCCTTCGCTGCTGAATAACAAATCGTTGTATAAAGGAGATTTTCGTTATGTCAAGATTTGTAAAAAACCTCAATTTAATTCTCGTCTTATCAATCCTTCTTCCCTCTATCGCATTCACTCAAGATAACTTCCGCCGATGGTCGCCTGAAAATGGGATCGCTGTGCGTCAGGGATGGCATACGGAATGGTTTCGATCCGGCGCCAGCCGTATTGAAGGGGAACTCGCGGGGGAGGTGGCTCTCGTTTGGGCGGACTGCCGTAGCGGGGACTATGGGATTTATATGCAGGTCATCGATACCGACGGCGAACTCAAATTCGGGGAAAACGGCATCCTGGTCGCTGATACAACCAGAGCGCAGGTTAATCCCGTCGTTTGCGCCTGTTCCGACGGCGGCTGGTTCGTTGCCTGGGAGGATTTCAGCGAGAATTTCAGTGTTGAGATAGATGGCAGCATTCACTGTACAAAGATCAATTCGAGAGGCGAACGACTCTGGGGTGAAAATCAACGCGGTGTTCCCGTTTGTGCTGTACAACACTGCAGATCCGACGATATTCGTGTACTCGAAGATTCAAACAATGGCTGCTTCATTATCTGGAGGGATGGGCGAAGAGGTGACATGGGTGATATCTATGGAATGCACGTTACCGGTGATGGAGTAATGGATCGCAACTGGGAAGAGAACGGTATCCCTATCGTCAGAGCTGTAGGAGGTCAACGTCAACAAAACTTATGCTCAGACGGTGACGGTGGAATGATCGTCTGTTGGCAGGATGGCAGAGACGATGATGACTACAATGTATGGGTGCAGCGTGTCACCGAAGAAGGAGAACTTCTCTGGGGTGATGGCATAATCGTCTGCAATAATCGAGAATATCAAGAATTACCTAAAATCTGTTCAGACAGGAGTGGCGGTGCATTTGTCGTATGGGTTAATTATAGGGATTTTGGCAGGAGCAATAAAGATATCTATACTCAACGTGTAAACTCTGATGGTGAACTGCTCTATGGCGATGAAGGGGCAGTGATCTGCGGGGTGGATGAGGAACAGCACATTGCTCAGATCGTAATTTCCAATGAAGGCAGCGCTATCGTTTGCTGGGAAGACAAACGAAATGATCGCGATACATACGATATTTACGTTATGCGCATCAGCGGTGAGGAGGAACTCGTCAGGGAATGGGAACCGGAAGCATGTGTTCCTGTTGTAGTGGCAGAGAGAAATCAAATGCAGGTAAGCATATCCCCTGATGGAAACGGTGGCGCATACATTGTCTGGGAAGATGAGCGGGAAAGACCTTTTCCTGAGCTTGATATCTGGACGCAGCGACTGAACAGTGATGGTGATCCGGTCTGGGATGAAAATGGAATTCCCGTCTGTGCTGGCGACGGCTGTCAATCCTCACCGGTAATTTATCTGACCGACAGAAGCTGTACTTTCGTTTGGGGAGACTCACGCACAGGTGGAGGCGGAATCTACGCTCAACAATTTAGCCCTGAGGGCAGACGGTTATGGGAAGACGACTGTCTTGCTTTTGAGGACAGTATCAGCGGAAATGCCAATTCATTGAAGTTAATGCCACGTGATGACGGCAGTTTCGTCTTAGTCTGGCTTGATGGTAGAAGAGGCGGGTTGGGATCGCTTCCATATATACAATACTGCCGTGACGCCGACGATCAGATGGAAATTGAATTGGAAAACGATGGCATTCCGGTTTTCACTGGAACTATTGGCGGTTCAGATCAACCTGATGCGGTATCGGTGAAGAGGGGAATGTCTTCATCGTTTGGAGGGATTGTCGAATAGATCAGGTTTACAGCATCTATGCCCAGAAGATGACGCCGGAAGGTGAAGCGTTGTGGGGTGAAAGCGGACTGAGAATTACGGAAGCTTCGGAATTTGATAAATATAATCCTAAGGTCTGTGTTGACAATGAAGGTGGTATTTATGTTGCCTGGATATCAGAAACGGATTTATACTATAATCTATTTATGCAGCATATTGACGAAGACGGCAACACTCTCTGGGACGAAGAGGATACCCGGATCACAAATAATGAATTCAGTTATGGATTAGAGGCGCTTATTCCCGACGGCAATGGTGGTGCAGTGTTGCTTTGGGTGATTGATGGTGGCGATGGTGTGGATAATATCTGGATAGAGCGAATAAATGAGAATGGTGAACGGCTTTGGGGAGAGGAAGGAAGCGGACTGGTTGTATGCAACACTCGTCTAAGACAGTCCGATCCACGGATTATGCAACATCAGGAAGGATTCGTCGTAGTCTGGGTGGATGGTCGCGATGATGAAAATAGAGGTGTCCAATTGGACATATTCGGTCAATTTATCAATCCTGACGGCAGTTTCCGTTGGCGAGAGAACGGTTCCGCAATATGTGGCGAAGAACATCATCAGGTAAGTCCTTCAATCGCTGTAGACAACGAAGATAATATCTGGGTGGCTTTGGTGGATCATAGATACGAAGGCGGTCCAAGACGGAGAGATATTTATATCCAGAAAGTCAGTCCGGAAGCTACTGATGAGTGGCAGGTTCACACGCTTCTTGATGACAGGAATGGTGTTGGGGTTTGCACTGCGAATAGTGATCAACAATATCCTTGTCTCGTCTACGATGGACATATTGGTATGTGGGTCATCTGGGATGATCGTCGCAGAAGTACATCATCGAACATATATGCTACTCATTTGAACACAAACGGCGAACCATTAGACGGCTGGGGCGAAAACGGTCAGGTTGTCTGCGATGCTTATCGTATGCAGGATTATCCGCAGGCTGCTTTAATCAGGCGTTACGGCGATACTGGAATCGTGGTTGCTTGGATAGATGAACGAGCTACTTACTATGATGTGTCATCCGACATCTATGCCCAGCGGATTGACGATGATCTGGTTTCCGTTCGTCAGGAAAAACCGGAAGCAATTCCCACCGGTTACATATTGGAAGAAGCTTACCCAAACCCGTTCAATTCGCAGACTCTGATCAGTTATACAGCCAAAATAGATGGGCACGTTAAAATCGGGCTTTTCGATGTAACAGGACGCTTTATCCGTCAATTATCTTCAGAAAGGACATCAGCCGGCAGACATCAAATCTGGCTAAACGCAGAGAATTTACCCGCAGGTTCCTACATGATTAAGCTCGAAGCCGGAGACGTCGAATTGGAACGGAAGATTACGCTGATTAAATAGTTATTAATGTTGTGATGTTGTAATTAACTTGACACTTGATACTTGTTACTTGGCGTGTGGCACGGGCTACTTGTTGCCCGTGTTTCTTTACTGCCTATCTACATCGTAAGGTAAAGAGACACGGGCAACAAGTAGCCCGTGCCACACCTCGCTTTCCTCGAAAACTCAAAATGAAAAATTTCAAAATACGACCTTACAAACCTGAGGACGAAAAGGAAGTTATCGCTTTATGGCGTCGCTGCAACCTGATTGTCCCGTGGAACAGTTCCAAATTAGACATTGAACGCAAGCTGCAGGTTAATCCGGAAATGTTTCTGGTCGGTCTGCTTGACAGCAAAGTCGTAGTGACCGTTATGGGAGGATATGACGGGCATCGCGGGTGGGTAAATTATCTGGCGGTGTCCCCGAATTGTCAACAGACCGGTCTGGGCAGAAAGATAATGAGCGTTATAGAAGATAAACTCAAGGCTGTCGGCTGTCCGAAGATTAATTTGCAAATCAGATCGAATAACACCTCAGCGGTGGATTTCTATGAAAGAGTCGGCTACTCGGTCGAGGATTTAGTTGATATGGGAAAGCGACTGGTTGATGATACGGAATTAGTACCAAAAGTCTGAAACTCAAATTTTTCTGTCAGAAAACATTATAAGTGTTTTGAATTATGAGTGTTAAGTTTTAAATTATCGGTTATGCCTTTAGCTCAGCAATGTATAAAATTAATAACACCGGAGTAGCGAAGCTTGCTGCGCGTCCACTTAATAATACCGGAGTAGAAAAGCTTTCTGCGTTCTCGTACGGTGGCGCAT
>JAVCDD010000248.1 GCA_030765125.1 Candidatus Hatepunaea meridiana | reverse complement strand
GCAAACTCGCTCTTCGTCAGATGCATCAGATATGGACGACCGCCGTTATGAGAACACCAGCGCTCACCGTCAAGAAAAACATTCTTGGCTGGAAGGTTCACACCCATTGCCAGAGTCGTGGTGCAGGCAAGTACGCGAATATGTCCGGCACGATAGTTTCTCTCAATTACCTCTCGTTCGAAGAGAGTCAAATCCGCATTATGATAAGCCACTCCCGTCTGTAAATAAGCTGTCAAGTGTTCCTGCGACAGTGTTTCCTCGCCGGTAAGAAGTTCATCAATGGCGGCTTCCGCAGGCGCAGGCTTCAATATCTCCGACAAACGCTCCACGAATTTCCTCGTGCCTGGTTTGTCACGAACGAATACCAGGCACTGTTCGCCTTCCTCAACCCGGTGTGCCACCGCCGCAAGCGTGTCTTCAAACACATTGCCGGTGAATCCATCCAGCCAATACTCTTCGTCCTCATTGCCACTGTTGCTCTCCCAGTAGTGAAAGCGTCCCTCGTAAAGATACCCCATTCTTAACTCCACGGGACGCTGAGTCGATTGCAGGAACCCGGCATTCAACCATTCCGGCAGTTCCGCGTCATTGCCGATTACCGCTGAGAGTCCGACGATCTGAGGTCCTGTCTTCAGACTTCTCATCCAGGACAATATCAGCTCTAACATCGCACCACGGTTGGGATCAGCCAGCATCTGCAGTTCATCGACCACCACAAGCCCGAACTGGTCAATGAACTGTTGAGTGGATGTGACCAATGGAAAGAACTTTTCGTAAACGACTACGGCGATGTCGAAATCACCCCTGGCTAAAGCTGCATCGTGCTCCTTCCGGTCACGGGTAGAAATCACTACCCGGAAGCCATGTGGCTGGCATTGCTGACGCAGACTTTGATACTTTTCCTCTGCCAATGCTTTCAACGGAACCAGATAAAGGGTTTTGTGATGGCCTATGGCTCCATGTATAGCAGCCAATTCACCGATAAGGGTCTTTCCGGAAGACGTGGGATCTGAAACTATTAGATTACCGCCGTCAAACAACCGATGCTGCTGAATTGCCTCGAACTGAATTGGAAGGAGGCTTTGAATCCCGTCGGCTTTCCATTGAGAGATCATTAATTCGGGGAAACCGTAAAGTTCAAGAATATCAATATTGTGCATTATGAAACTCAATTGTATTGAACGTATGTGCAGTATAATACAAAACCGACTCGATGTCAAGTGTTGAGAAAAACAATCTGCACATTTGGACAGATTTTAAGGTTTTGGGGTATGTATAGAGTAGGGGGTTAAATGACAAGAAGCCGTTTAGATAGGATTACACCATGAAAACAGGGGAGCACATTTCGCAGAACCAGAAGTCTAAGATCGGGATCAGGACACCGTCCAAGAGCAATGCAGATCAATGGAATCTGAGCGCTGAATATATCCACAGTATCGATCCCGAGCAGCAGGAGTATGCATTATATTTCTTTGCCACCTGGCTTGTTAGAGCAATCCTCCAGCGGGTGGGTGTTGAGGCAAATACATCTCTTCCAGCGGATGATTCCTCACAACATGCCTTGACTTCCCACCCAAACAAGTGCACCGTTGGAACCCTAAGATACTGTAAAACTGGAGGTTCTAACAAATGAACAATATCGGATCCACGCACTTCAAGCCCGCCATTGGATACCTCAGGCGCTCAACCGACCGCCAGGAACAATCCATCGGCGACCAGAGGCGTGTGATCGAAACCTACGCGGTAAATAACGGATACGATCTTCTTAACTACTATACCGACGATGCCATCAGTGGAGCATCGTCTGAAGGCAGGGCAGCTTTCCTGCAACTCATCCAGGACGCCAAGCAGCGTGATTGCCCGTTCCAGTTCGTGCTTGTATATGATATCAAGCGATTCGGAAGGGTCGATAATGATGAAGCTGGATACTATCGCTACCAGCTTCGTCGCAATGGCGTCGAGATCATCTATGTATCGGAGAACTTCAACGGCGACGACACCGACGATCTGTTGCGACCGGTTAAGCAATGGCAAGCACGACAAGAGCTGAAAGACCTCTCCAAGGTTACAATTCGCGGACTGCTGTCCAGAGCCGATGGTGGCTGGTGGGTAGGAGGAATACCGCCCTATGGATATGATCTGGGATATTATGACGGGTCAGGGCAATACTTATGCACTGTCCGTTTTATGGGGAATGGGTCGAAACAAGTGCTTGATCGGGATGGGAATATAACTCGAACCGTTCCGAAGGGAGAACGGCTGCAGTTTACTAAGCGTGATAAATCACGTCTCGTGCTGGGACATCCGGATCGCATAAAACTCATCAAACAGATATTCGACTGGTATGTGTTAGAAGGCATCGGTTACAAGGGAATCGCTGATCGACTTAATAAGGCTGGTGTGCCAACCCCGATGGGCGGTCGGAGACGGACATCCAAAGAGGCAAAGTGGTGCGCTACGACAATTATGTCGATCCTGCAGAACCCGGTCTATACTGGTGATATGGTTTGGAACAGGCTGTCATTTGCCAAGTTTCACAAGATTTCCGATGGACGGGCAGTTCAAACGCGAAACTTTCCCGGTCACGGACCTTCCCGAAACGGACAGGAAGATTGGATCGTTCATAGAAATAATCATCCCGCTATCGTTACACGGTTACGATTTGATCAGGTTCAGAAACGGCGTGAAGCAACTGCCAAATTCGGATATGCCAATACTCACAATGTAGGGCGAGGAGCCAGCTCCCCATATTAATGGACTGGCCTGATCCATTGTTACCACTGTGGGCATAAGTGGTTTGGATATACCGTAAACAGCGGTCGTAAACGCAAGGATGGTTCAAACTCAAAAACCCTCTATTACGCATGTGGCGGGTATGTTGGTAAGGGTAAGTCTGTGTGTCCAAGACGGGTGATTCGCAAGGAATGGCTGGAAGGTTGGGTGGTAGAAAAGATCGAAGTAATGCTCAAGGAATACTTCGGGACTCCTGAAGGACTTGAGAAGATTCGTCGGATGGTCGAAGAGGAGGTCAATGATATGGTTCCGCAGATTGGTAAAGAGCTTGACAAAGTAGAGGTTCGTATCCATGAGATCAAACAGACGATTTCTAACCTGATTGAAAACCTGACCTCTACTAACAGGGAATATGTTGACACCAGGCTGATTGAACTGAAGAGGGAATTGGTTGTTCTGGAGTCCAAGCGTCTTGAACTGGAAGCCGCCGGTGCGAAGAAGATAGAGATCGGACGCCTGATCGATCAGGCAGTTGAGTTGGCGGGGGACTACAAGACGGTGTTCGCCGAAGGGACGATTGAGGAAAAGCGACTGTTCCTGCGAGCGTTTCTGAAGGGGATCGAGCTTGATCCGGTGAAGGGAGCTGGGTGCGCGATGTTTATCCTTCTGCCAGGCGTGGAGAAGGTGATTGGTAACCATACTCATAGTTATCCTTCAAAACGTCTGAGCTTCCCCAAGCATGCATAATTCTGCATTGTACGACGTATGCACCAAACCTATTTTACCATGTATGAGGGATTGTCAAATTGACAATTCTTTCAATGCCCTGAGCAAATAGACCATGGCTCTGGTATTTCGATGGCAATGAAGCCAAATATCTGTTCGAATTTTCTTAACACGCTCAAGTTGATCAAGCTGATCTTCCTTATATATGACTTGAATAGTATACCTGATTCAATTATTCAATGTGGAAATTCTAATTCTCGTTAGAAGGGAATTATAATTGTCGTTCATCAGACAGATGTACTTGAAGAAAACTCTGTATGGATAGTGAACTGGAATGGCAGTGTTTTAAAAGGATCTTGTCCCTTGATAGCGATGCAAGATCGGTGAAATCGTCTCAAGTCAGAGCCTCCTATTCAGGCTTGTAGATCGAGCTCATGAATTTTCACTGCACCATCACATTCAATCTCTTTCGCTAACTCTACTAATCGTGAGTGATGAGTGAAGAAGAGCACCTGAGTCCTCTTTGACAGATATCCCAATACCTTCAGAGTTGCTCCAGAGCGTTTATTATCGAATCTGATTAAGATGTCATCCACAATAAAGGGCATAGGTACGCTGGACTCTAAATATTTCTCTAAGCTGGCGATACGAAGAGATAAGTACAGCTGGTCGCGGGTGCCATCGCTCATACCTTCCACACCGGTACACTCTCCATTTCGCCGTAGTCCTACTAATACCTGCTGCAACACAAGAGTTTAATTTAATTAGAGTGATATTTATAGAGTATCACTTTTTTAACATAGTCTCTTGCATTTCGGATAATGATTGATTATATTAATTAGAGGTGAAATTGCCTTTTTGTATAGATAGAAATTTTAACGTCTGCTCAACATTTTGTTTAGAATGCAAATGGAAAGATTATGAAAGATTGGCTGGCAAACATTCCCAGGAACTTTAATGAGTGTGTCTGACGGATAACAATCCGGTAGGATCACTCATTTTTGTTTTTGTAAGATTGCAACTTGCTTCATGGCGATAAATAAACG
>JAVCDD010000377.1 GCA_030765125.1 Candidatus Hatepunaea meridiana | reverse complement strand
TTTTGTCATTCCCGCGAAGGCGGGAATCCAGATAACTTATTGTTTCTCCTGGATTCCCGCCTTCGCGGGAATGACAAAAAGGGGTTAATATCCAGTAAAATGATGGTTTTCGGTCAGACACTATTTACTTGAATACACTATTGCATACTATATTGCGAATTAGATTGAAATTTAACACTTTAATTCCGGCTCGACCGGATTAAGAAATATTTTTTGAGATGAACAATGAAAGCTTTGAAAAATTCCCTCTGGTTAATTGCCATTCTGCTCGTATTTTTTGTTGCGAGTCCATCATCCGCTTACCGGATACAATTGCGATTCTTATCTGACAACCCAATGATTTTCCCTTTAGGACCACTAGTTCCCGGTGATCTGTCAAATGCTTCGGATATTAATTTTGAAGACATTGAAGCATTTTTCGAAATGTACATTGAGCGAGAGCCAACCGATTCACGCGCTCCCGAGGATTTAACACTTCTTGTTCGGTTGGAAACTGGGGATGAAATCCTCTTTACAGTAACCAGCTTACCTTTTGATGTATCCCCACTTGTTGGTCGCTGGCTTAATAATCAGGAAGTATCATACATCCCGAATATTCATCTTGGTCAAGGGAAGGATATAAACTACAATCGTCTTATTCCATATATTAGCGGTGGAAACCTTCGTCAAGGTTTTTATATTATAACCGCTATATTAAGTGAGCATTCGGATTGGGAAACAGCACAAAACCAGAACTGGGGAATAATCAGCGAATCGATTCAGGTCTACAATCCAACCACAGTAGACCTTTTCCACCCGGTAGATGACGGTAGAGTTCGTCAGAATCCAGTATTTATCTGGGCATTTCCCCTTCGAAGAGGCATCACTTTCCATCTAAACCTTGCAGTGGCTAACGAGGATATATCATTGAAGAACGAGGTTGATTTCAGCGATGAGGAAAATATCTACGCCTCTGTTGATATACCTATCCCAGGACTGCAGCATAGAAGCGACTTTTCCTTTTTATCCTTTCCATACTCCAATCTGGAAGGCGTACGTCCCTTAGATTCAGGAAACACCTATTTCTGGCAAATTACAGCAAGAGTTCCCTCAATGTTCCCAGGTGAATTTGAAGACATAAAGAGTCCGGTTTGGGGATTTCATTACGGACGCAGGGAAATTACTTTACCGATAAGACCTTTTGGAGCTGATGAACAAAGCAATGAAGGTGAAGAGGAAAATCAAGCTGATTTAGGAATCAGCCAAGGTCAAGATGAAGCGCTCGGAGATGAGCCACCTATTTTCAGCGTTCTTCGAGGAATACTGACTGAAGCACAAGTATTGAGAATTACGTCATCTATCGGTGATTTATCAAACTGGGAAACAAAGACATTAAAATTAAACGGTGAATCCACCAATCTCGATGCTATATCAAACCTGCTGTCCGATGAAAATATCAGGATAGTACAGATTGAGATTTCAGAATAATATGTTTTTAACCGCAGATTAAACAGATTATATCCATTTAATCGGGCAAATTATGAAAACTTCTACAAACTATATCATAGCGGTTGTTCTGTTGCTTACGTTGTGTATGATGAACGTTTCTTCTGCATACCAGATACAATTGCGTTTTTTGTCAGACAATCCAATGCTGTTCCCGATAGGACCATTTATACCTGGAGATCTATCAAATGCGTCTGATATTAATTTTGAGGATTTCGAAGCGTTCTTTGAGATGTACGTTGAACAAGAGGAAGCCGATTCGAGTGCACCGGATGAATTAACACTTCTTGTTCGATTACAAAATGAAGATAATATTGTTTTCACAGTTAGCAGTTTATCTTTCGATATCTCCCCGCTTATAGGGCGCTGGCTTAACAATCAGGAACTTAACTACGTCCCAAATATTCATATCGGTCAGGGTGAAGACGTTAATTATAATAGTATTATGCCTTATATTAACGGAGGTAATATCCGCCAGGGATTTTATATTATGACTTTGGTAATAAGCGAACATAATGACTGGGAAACTGCCTATGACCAAAATTGGGGGATTGTAAGTAAGACGGTTCAGGTCTTTAACCCAAGCCAGGTAGACATCTATGAACCGCTTGATGAAGAAAGTGTTGATCAAAATCCTTTTTTTGAATTCTCGTTTCCGATTCAGAGTGGTGTAGTGTTACATCTAAATCTGGCTGTTACCGATGAAAATACCTCTCATGAAGATGGGTTTGAATTAATTAATGAGAACAATATTTATGCTTCCGTTGATTTACCAATAACTGAACAACATTATGGGAGTAATGTCTTTTCATTTTCCTATGCGGACCTGGCAGGAGTTCAACCTCTTGATCTTTTCAGAACATATTTCTGGCAAATTACCGCTGGTGCGCCATCAATGTTTCCGAATGAAATGGAATCCATTCACAGCCCAATCTATACTTTTTTATGTACCTCAATTGGGGAAGGAGCCGGTATCGGAGCAGGGATTGGCGTTGAGGGAGGCGATGAAGAAGGTTTCGGTGGACAAGCTCAGGAGTTCTTAGGCGGTAATCAAGAGGAGAATCCACCTCCGGAAGATGAGGCTCCCGTGTTTAATGTACTGCGTAACAGTCTAAATATTAATCAAATGGAAACAATCAATTCAAGCGTTGGCGACCTGTCTCAGTGGGATTTGAAAAATATAGTAGTAAATGGAAATAGGATTTCATCTGCCGAATTAGCACAATTTTTATCCAACGGAAATATCAGAATTACAAATATCACGATTTCTGAATAATTAGTGTCTAATAAAAAAATCTCTTTCGGTCATTTCTGCTAAGCAGCGTGTCCATAAAATACGATGTATATGCGTTCGTGTCAGGTTTCAAGCAAAACAATAGTTATCTGGACTACCACCTTAGTAGGAATGTCAAGAAAAAGGTTCAAATTGAGGAAGAAATGATCAAAAAGATATTACCCATACTATTAACGATACTAATTCTCACAATTAATGTGGGAGAATTATCGGCAAGTTCTTCGAAAGCCATAGCCTTAACTCTTAAAGTTATAGGCGGCGTCAGGATACAGAAAATTGACACCAATAATGCAGTTCCACTTAAATTCGGTACACCGCTGGATGATGGTGATTTGATAGAAACAGGTGATGATGGTCAAGTATTGATCATTTTTGCCGATGATAAAAGTCAAATTAAAATTCATTCGAACACCCAAATAATAATTAGCGGTAAAAGGGATTCTAAGTCTAACATTGCCAAACGTATAACTATGGAAGTTGGACAGCTTTTCGCTAAAGTGGAAAAACAGCGAGGTTCGCTGGAAGTTGTAACACCTACTTCTGTCGCTTCAGTGAAAGGGACAGAGTTCTGGGTTGTAGTCAAGAAAGATGGAACAACCGATGTTATGACTATAGAAGGACTTGTGGAACTTAAAAATCGTATATCTGGAAAAATTATAGAAGTTACAGCCAACTTTAAGGGCACGTCCGATCCACAAGGTTGCAATATAATTAAATCTTATAAAATCGAAGAAACCACCGAAAAAGTTGAAAGCGTTCAACAATACAAGACTATTGAGATTGAGATTCAAGATGCAGATGGTCGAAGTCGCACGATTACAATTCAATATCTTG
This sequence comes from Candidatus Hatepunaea meridiana, assembly GCA_030765125.1. GTDB lineage: Bacteria > Electryoneota > AABM5-125-24 > Hatepunaeales > Hatepunaeaceae > Hatepunaea > Hatepunaea meridiana. The sequence goes on along the minus strand of JAVCDD010000377.1, from coordinate 2,974 downwards.
AAAGTGGTGAGGAATAGAATCTAAAGTACAAGCTTATAGCATTAGAGTAGTTTACTCTAATGCTATAAGCTTGTAATAAATAGAAAATAAAGCACGCTGAAATGTGTACTCTAAACTTGTCTTCATAGTAAAACAATCCTCATTTCTATATACTAAGAAAAGCATCCAAATCAGTCTTTCGTGGAGTAAACTTGTCAATACATCAATCTAAAACCGATTTACTCCGACAAGATCACCCGATGATTTTTACTTTCATTGTTATATTTGCCATCCTAATCAACACATCATCCATCTTAGCACAGAACGCTCAATTATATCATAGCCCTGTAACGCATATTAATGCAGGTCAATCACTAAAAATAGATGTAAATGTTGAGAATAATTCTGTTATTCCAATGAAAGGTCATATCTTTTATCGTATATCAGGACAGTATGCGTTTATGAATATTGAAATGACGATTGACCGCTTCAATCTCACCGGCATGATCCCAGCCTTTGCTGAAAATGATGATCACATTGAATATTTTATCAAGGTAAATCTACCCACAGGTAAGACGTTAACCTATCCACCGGGCGCTCCAAACAATGCAGAGCTGGTATTAATCTCAATCCTGTCTGAGGATGAAATCAAGGATAAATCCAGTTCAGCCGTTATTATACTTAGCCCTCAACAAGGAGAAGATGTTACTGATAACCAGGTTCTTATTGCATTATCACTTATGCAGGATGTCAGGACAATGAAACCGGAAAATATGCGCATAACAGTTGATAAGTATGACCTCACCGGCAAGGCACAAATAAGTGAGTATATGATAACATTAATCGCTGAAGGTCTAAAAGAGGGGAAACATAATATTACACTCCATCTAATTGAAGATGGTAAACGGGAAAAGCTTGTTGGATGGAGTTTCAATGTTAAAACAGGAAAGATATTACACCCGCTTCGAAAGCGTGTAAAAGGAAGTATAAATACAGGATATAACTACGAGGACATCAGCTCCAGGATACGAGAGATCAAGTATATTGATGGACGAGCTTATGGTGAATTCCTCAACGTAGATTGGGCAGCCAAAGCGCATATAACCAACCTTGAAAAAGCTGATCGTCAACCGCAAAACCGCTACCTTGCCTCGTTACGCTATGAGATTCTAACCTTACGATTCGGTGATATTCAACCTCAATTATCCGAATTCTCACTTTGGGGTTCCCGTACACGTGGAACTCATATAGCATTTCGCACTTCTTACTTTAATATGGATTTGGTATTAGGTTATCTACGTCGGGATATAGAAGGAGAAGGTTATGCTTCAACAGACACTCTCATCAACCCTATTACCGGTGATATAATTGCAGTCAATCAAGTTACCGTAATCGAACGTCTCGGTATGTACAGACGTAAGTTAATAGCTTTCAGACCGGGTTTTCACATTTGCAGAACTGCAATATTCAGTTTAAACTTCCTGAAAGTTAAGGATGATATAGGGTCAATTAAATATGGACAAAGACCAAAAGACAACCTTGTACTCGGTTATGATCTGAAAATGCATTTTGATCACCGACGAATTACCTTCAATACTGAATCGGCAGTAAGTTTTTATAATAAGGACATTTCCGGCGGAACTATGGCTGACGCGAAAATAATTGAGGACTTAATCGTTGTCAATCAATTCTTTGAACCGCTGCCAAATGATTCAACTATTCTCAAAAAAGGCGGCAGCAAGTTGGATATTATCAGCAGCCTAATCTGCGAACTTAACGAATCCGCCACTGCTCATCGAACGAATTTAACGTTGAATTATTTCAATCACGCCCTAAGACTCGGGTATAGAAGTACCGGACGCAGCTTTAGATCACTCGGCAGCTCAAATGTTATGAACGATGTACGGGGATTCTCTTTTCAAGACCGATTCAGGTTCTTAAATAACCGTGTTTATCTAACTGTTGGATATGAGAAATACCAGGACAATATTAACAATCGTAACGAAATTACAACCGATAGAAATATCATTCGAGCAAATATGGCTTATTACTCACCCTCGTCTTTTCCCAATATCAATTTTAGTATTAGACAACACAATCGAATGAACAACGGCTATGAGACGGACTATACTCTTCCTGATTCTACAGTGGAAACTATTGATAACAGGATTAATAACAATTCAACTAACTTTAATATAGGAATCGACCAGCCTTTTGAATTTATGGGACTATATAACACAACTATGCTGATGTTCAGCAATTCAGTAACCCATGACAAGATTAAAATATCAGGATTAAATGATATTAATGTTAACAGTATAAGTATAAGTATAATGTCAAGAAAAGGACGCCGATTAGATTGTTCCTCTGCTTATCGTTATACAAATCAAGAAGCTCAAGGAGGGAATTCTAATAATGCCTATAACGCAGTTAACCTCAATACACGCTATATGTTCATACCAGAGAAGTTATGGGGTTCATTAGGTGCAGGTATAAACATTGTTAATGGGAGCATTGATACGTTGTTTGCAGTACCTGTTGATTCATTAAAGAGCAGCGTTTCCCGCTCAAAGACGATAGACTATAACAGATTGCAGTTTTCCATTAGTGCAGATTATAACCTCGGTCAACAGCACAAGCTCAATCTGTCAACCTATAAGATTCTCTACTCCAACAATGGTGGAATTAAATACTGGGATGGTCATTTTGAGAGAAGCAGGGACGCTGCCGGATATATTAATCAGAATGATTTTATCACCAGGATTAAATACAGCTATAACTTCTAAATAGTAACTCACTGGGGAGGATGAACAACTCGTCCACCCTCTCCGGTAATCGTTATTTAATAAGTAGCATTACTTTGTTAAGTAGTGTCTGACCGGAAAGCCCCTTTTTTGTCATTCCCGCGAAGGCGGGAATCCAGATAACTTATTGTTTCTCCTGGATTCCCGCCTTCGCGGGAATGACAAAAAGGGGTTAATATCCAGTAAAATGA
>JAVCDD010000101.1 GCA_030765125.1 Candidatus Hatepunaea meridiana | reverse complement strand
TTTTGTCATTCCCGCGAAGGCGGGAATCCAGGTAATCTATTGTTTCTCCTGGATTCCCGCCTTCGCGGGAATGACAAAAAGGGGTTAATATCCAGTAAAATGATGGTTTTCGGTCAGACACTAATTAACAAAGTTTAAATCAATAATACAAGAATATGTTCGATATAACAAAATTAGGTAATACAGTAGTCCAGGTACCTGATAAGCTACCTGTGCTGCCTCTTCGTGATATAGTCGTCTTTCCACATATGGTAATTCCACTGATAGTAGGACGATCTGGCACTTTGAATGCGCTTGAACGAGCTAAATCAACCGATAATCTCATCACCTTGATTGCACAAAAGGACGGAACCGTTGAAGAACCTTCCAGTGCAGATATGTATCGAGTTGGCGTATTAGGTCGCATTGAACAGATTATGAAGCTTCCCAACGGTCTAGCAAAGGTATTGGTTGAAGGATTAATTCGGATCAAGGTTACTCGTTACTTCAAGGATGGAAAATCTCTTCGAGCAAATATTAAGATATTGGAAGATGAGACTGTAATGACCCCGCCTCTCGAAGCAGCGCGCAGGCATTTGACGACTCTATTTAAAGAATTCGTCGCATTGAATCGTCAGATTCCGGACGAAATCGGTATGACAATCGAACATGTTAACAACCCACGCCGACTTTCCGATTTCGTTATAATGCACCTTAATCGTGATCTGAGAGAAAAACAAAGCTATCTTGAAACAAAAGATGCCTATGATCTCTTGGTCAGACTTGCCCGGCAACTGAATAAAGAAATTGAAATCCTCAACATTGAACAAAATATTGAAGGCAAGGTAAAGGATAAAATTACCAAATCTCAACGTAATTATTTTCTTCAAGAGCAACTTAGAGCTATCAAGAAAGAACTCGGCGAAGACTCGGATGACGATATATCCGACGTAATCGAATACCAGCGGAAAGTAAAAAAAGCTAAACTTCCCAAGGAAGCAAGTCAAAAGGCGAAAGAGGAAATCAAACGACTTGAAAACACGCCGATGATGTCTCCGGAAGCAACGGTCATTCGAACCTACCTGGATTGGATGATCAGTATTCCATGGCATAAAACTACTAAGGATAATAGAGACATTGAGAACGCATCATTTATTCTTGATGAAGACCATTACGGATTAGAAAAGCCCAAAGAAAGGATACTGGAGCATCTCGCAATAATTGCTATTGCCGGTAAGATCCGTGGACCTTTACTTTGTTTGGTTGGTCCTCCCGGGGTGGGAAAAACATCATTAGGGAAGTCCGTAGCACGCTCTTTGAACCGAGAGTTTGTCCGCATTTCACTGGGAGGAGTTCGCGATGAAGCTGAGATTCGCGGACATCGCCGAACCTATATCGGGTCTATGCCCGGACGGATTATTCAGTCAATGAAAAAGGCAGGTACAGTCAATCCGGTTTTCCTGCTCGATGAAGTGGACAAGATGAGCATTGATTTTCGCGGTGACCCATCCTCTGCCCTATTGGAAGTGCTTGACCCGGAACAGAACCACGCCTTCAGCGATCATTATATCGAGGTCGATTACGATCTTTCGCAAGTGCTCTTTATAACGACAGCTAATACACGTGATGGTATACCTTGGCCTCTGCAGGACAGGATGGAAATCATTGAACTGCCCGGTTACCTTCATCAGGAAAAATACGAAATCGCCAAGCGGTTCCTATTCCCAAAGCAGTTGAAAGAAAGCGGTCTTTCGGAAAAACAGATAAATCTGACCAATAATGCGATTCATAAGATCATAGAACGCTATACACGTGAAGCAGGTGTCCGCGAATTAGAACGCAATATCGCCAAAATTATGCGAAAATCAGCGCGTGTACTTATATCGGAGAAGAAAAACTCGTTACCGTTAAAGATAGATACACGCACAGCATCGCGAATGCTTGGTGTTGCACGCTATGAGGAACGCATTATTGACGGTCAGGACAAGATCGGCGCAGCGATCGGACTTGCATGGACTCCAGTCGGTGGTGATTTACTAATGATAGAAGCCGAGACCATGAGGGGTAAAGGAACTCTTACCCTAACCGGACACTTGGGAGACGTAATGCAGGAGTCTGCCCGCGCAGCATTGACTTCTGTACGCGCCAGGGCTAAGGAGATTGGTTTTAAATCTGAAGAATACCTTAAACAGGAGGTTCACGTTCACCTTCCGGAAGGTGCAGTGCGTAAGGATGGTCCTTCGGCTGGTATTACTTTAGCCGTCACATTAGCTTCTGCATTCTCGAAAAGACCGGTAAGGGGAGATGTTGCCATGACAGGTGAAATAACCTTGCGTGGTGATATTCTTCCTATTGGCGGATTGCGCGAGAAACTCATGGCAGCAGTCCGCGCAGGAGTTAAAACAGTAATCATCCCGGAAAATAACCGTCGGGAATTAGCAGAAGTACCATTAGCAGTACGTCGTCCCCTTGAAATCGTCAGCGTGAAAAATATTGATGAAGTGTTTGATATTATGCTTAGACCTGCCAAAGGAATAGTGAAACGCAAGCAAAAAAACGTTTCGGATGGCAAAACGATTGCTAATGATTCCCTTGAAAAATAGCATTATCTCTATAGTATTCATTACTTTGGAGTGCGCAAGCCATGCTTGCGCCTTGTGTAGTTATTATATAAATGTGAATAGCGCAAGCATGGCTTGCACACTTCAAAGTAATGATATTCAATAAAATAGTTTTAATAAAAAAAACACAAAACTTACCAAAAAGTGATCTACGTCAACTTACTATACCTTTTTATATGTTATCTTAACATGTGAACATCGTAAAAAAGATGGTAATTATGATAAAAAAACTACTAATAATCTTCCTTATAGTACTCTCCGTATCTATTACATCTAATGCCTCTAAACTGGCTGAGGTAGCTTTGCGCGATGATGGTGACTTAGGCTTATTGCTCAGGAGTGGCTTCGATGTTACTTTCATTACAAATGGTAATATGGCTGAAGTTGTACTTTATGACAACTCCGAACGCCTGCGCCTCGCCCAACTCGGTCTGCATTTCGTAATCACCAATCAGGACATAGAAACATACTTCGCCAACCGTCTTAGAGATGGACGCGACGATATGGGAGGCTATAAAACATACTCAGAAATAGTTGAGGAATTGGAAGCATTACACGAAGATTATCCGGATATTGTCAGTGAACCGGTTTCAATTGGTGAATCCATTGAGGAGCGTGAAATATGGGCTGTAAAGATTTCCGACAACCCTAATGACGAGGAAGATAATGAACCAGAGGTACTGTTCACTGCCTTGATACACGCCCGCGAAGTAATTACCGCCGAAGTTCTGTTCGGTGTTATGCATCACCTTGTTGAAAATTACGAAGAAGATGAGCGTATTACAATGCTTGTCGATGAGCGTGAGATCTGGTTTATCCCCTGCCATAATCCCGATGGATACGTGCTTAACGAAGAAGAAGAACCGGAGGGTGGTGGAATGCAGCGCAAGAACTGCCGCCCCAATGGTTATGAATACAACCGAATTGGCGTTGATCTGAACCGGAACTGGGATTATGAATGGGGTTATGACAATGAAGGTTCCAGCCCAAGGGTCTATGACCAGACTTACCGCGGCGCTGAAGCCTTTTCCGAACCGGAAACACAGGCAGCACGTGAATTCATCAACGATCATAATTTCACAACCACCATCTATTTCCACTCCTGGGGCAATCTTATCCTTTATCCTATCGGATATGACTATTTACATCCAGAAGACAGGTCAACTTTAACAGCGCTGGCAAAGCGTATGGCGGTTGACAATTATTACCAGACCGGAACCGGATGGGAAACTCTCTACCCCACAAATGGCGATAGCGATGATTGGCTTTATCTAACCGATGAGCACGAAAAGATAATGGCATTCACGGTTGAGGTTGGCAATCGTATAGACCACTTCTGGCCCGAATTGGATCGTATTGAACCGTTGGTAGAAGAAAACATTGAGACTTGCCTGACACTTGCTGAATACGGTGATCAACCGGAAAGGGCTTTGCGTCCGCTGCCTCCGACAAATATAAGCGCTGTTACCAACCTGCAGGGTAATGTTGTAGTCCAATGGGAGATTGCCGAGGATGAAGTCAATCCTCCGGTGAACTACCGTGTTCGCGCCATTCTGCCCGATGAATCCTTCTTTGATGAAGTTGATGAAGATCTGGAAATCTGGGAACTTGACAATTTCAGTTTCACACAGTTCGACCCGCACAGTGAACCATCCTGTTACAGGCTCCGCACTACCGGAGAAATGGCAACTATGACCCTGATCGAAGAAATCCCGGCGCCGGATACGCTGTGGGCATGGGTTAGATGTAATTTAAGAAACATTCATCGTGATGTACATGGTATTGTGCTTGAGGTGTCTTACGATGGTTACGATTGGGAAGCGATTTCCGGATCGGATACCGAGGATTTAATAATAAATGAGCGAAATATCGGACCGGGCATTACAGGTGAAACCGACGGCTGGATTCGCACTTGCTGGTATATGAGAGACCATACAGATGAAATGGTTCGACTAAGATTCCGTTATTATATGCTCGACCATCGCTCAAACGGAGAAGCCGCCTACATTGACGATATTGGACCACTTCCGGGCTGGGAAGAACGGGATATACTGGTTGAAGACGTTGAAGACTTGATATGGACTGATAATGATCATGACCTGGATGATGGTCTTATATATCAGGTTCAGGCGATTGATGCAGAAGATGATTTATCCTTTTGGAGCCAACCAGCTTGTATTGAAGAAGGACCATCCTTATATGGAATCTCAATTTCGGCGGGTTGGTCAATTATAAGCTCCCCACTTGATCCGGTCGAACCGAACCTGTTTGATATATTTGCTCCCTTCACCGACAAGGATGTCCTTATGCAGGTAAAGGATGCAAATGGTGACTTCTTCGTACCTGAACACCAGTATAACGGAATTGGTGAATGGAACGTGCATTGGGGTTACCAGATCAAGCTAAACCAAGCTTCCGATCTACCGATACTCGGATACCCAATTCCTGAAGACACTCCAATCCCACTAAGAAGCAACTGGAGCATTATTTCATACTTCCCTGAAGCACAAATCCCAGTTGTAGATGCGCTTGCAACCATTGAAGAAAATCTATTTATCTGCAAGGATGGTTGGGGAAGGTTCTGGCTGCCTTCGTGGGAATTTAACAATATACCTAATATGCATCAGGGTGAAGGTTACTTTGTTTACATGGAGGATTATGACACGCTTATTTACCCAAGCGAACATGAAGACTTTGCCTTAAACCATTCACCTGATCGCGGCAATGCCGGCAGGATGTCGGCGCCACACACAAACAGGAACTACCATTCGCTCGATCTGGCGGGATATATGCCACCCAGTCCCGATAATCACAGCTTGCTTCTTCACTTTAACGAACCGATTGAGGCTGGCGTTATTTCATTGATTGATAATGACGGAAACCTTTGTGGCAAGTGTCGAACAATAGAAGGACAAACAACTGTTGGACTGGCTGCTTGGGGAGAGTTGAATGACGGTGTACAGGGTTATAAGACGGGAGAAGTCATCTATGGGTATTGGTGTGCAGATAATTCGGATATTCAGATACCATTGGACATTTCAACCATTCAAGGCAATCCTTTTTACACAACCAATGACATCTCTATTCTATCAGCAAATCTGAAGACAATCGAGCTTCCGATAGATCACGGTATTATCAGCGCATACCCCAATCCTTTCAATGGCGTCGTTGCTTTGAAATATAATTTAAGGACACCCTCAAACATCAGTCTTATAATCTATGATTCTAACGGACGGATAGTTAATGAATTAGTATCAGGCAATTATAACATCGGTTCACACCGTTTAGTATGGGATGCTTCCGATATACCGTCCGGTTTGTACTTATCCGAACTTGAGGTCCATTCAAAGGGAAACACTATCCGATCACAAACCACGTTGCTGCTTATCCGGTAGGTTGATATAAATCTGGTTAAGAGCACAAGAAACGACCCCTATGCGTTGAGAATTGCATAGGGGTCGTTTTATTTTTATGACTGTTTTACTAACACTATGTAAAACAGCGTCACATCGTCACAAAAGGGTATGGGCTCATTAATTATATTGGGATCTGATTTTCTGTACAATACCTTGATAATTAAACAATTAATTGGTCACATATCCCGGTTTCGGAGAAACTGGGCTACGTGACTGCAAAACTAAAGGTGAGTTTTAAAGTATCACTTTTTTAACATAGTCTCTTGCATTTCGGATAATGATTGATTATATTAATTGAAGGTGAAATTGCCTTTTTGTATAGATAGAAATTTTAACGTCTGCTCAACATTTTGTTTAGAATGCAAATGGAAAGATTAGGAAATGACTGGCTGGCAAACATTCCCAGGAACTTTAATGAGTGTGTCTGACGGATAACAATCCGGTAGGATCACTCATTTTTGTTTTTGTAAGATTGCAACTTGCTTCATGGCGATAAATAAACG